>JAYTIA010000099.1:0-2312 GCA_043732145.1 Saprospiraceae bacterium | reverse complement strand
CCCGGTTTCAGTGCGGCTATGATGCCGAGAAAAATACCGATGATAGCCGCAATAATAATTGCAGCAAAAGCTAATACAGCTGTCTGAGGAATAGCGTCGCTTAAAATATCTCCAACTTTTTTTCCGGTTTGATAAGATTCGCGGAGAAAAGGTTTTTTTACAACCAAAATGTTTTCTCCGAGCGGCAATAGTTTTATATAGTTGTATCTATCTGCGTTAGCAATAGTATTAAGATGAAAACTTACCGGAGAAATATCGTTCAAGTAATATGCTAATTGCACGGAAAGCGGTTTATCTAAACCTAATTCTTTTCTCTTAGCGACAACAGTAGCGTTGTCACTGCGTTGCCCGAAAGTAAGGCGCGTCGGATCAACGGGAGCTAAATAAATAATACTTGTGATAATCAGTACGACTAAAGTAGTTACAAGCAACCCGTATAAAATGCGTTTCAAGATATAACTAAACATAATTCAAATAGAAAGTAGTAGAAAATTTATAAATTATTTTTTTTAAAATATAAATAACAAGTGTTTAAAATTTATTAACAGTATGGTATATAAATGTTAGTGTACATTTGTCATATAATTTTAATAAAGATTTATTTGATGAAAAAATTCATTTACACGATATTTATATTTTTGACGACAGCACTCGGTGCAGCAAAGCTATATTCCCAGAACACGCCTATTATGACTTTTGAAAAAAGTGAAATAGATTACGGTAATATTATGCAAGGAAGCGATGGTACGCGCTTTTTTAAATTTAAAAATACCGGCAATCAAACACTTATTGTGAAACAAGCGACAGGTTCGTGCGGTTGTACCGTACCTAAGTGGCCGAACGAACCTGTTAAACCCGGACAAACCGGAATAATTGAAGTGCGTTATGAATCAAGCCGTCTCGGTTTTTTTTCTAAAGCTGTAACGGTAGAAACAAACGAAGCATCGGGCGGACATAAACTTTCTATAAAAGGAAATGTCATTGATAAAAACTCGACGCAAAGCGTAACGCAACAAGTGGGTGCAAACTGAAATTCTTTGTTAAAAAAAAGTTATAAAAAATTTAAAAACAATTAGATAAGAAGATTTTTTTTTCAAATGCTAAATTTTATATTTTACCTAACATTCATTAACACGCATTTAACAAGAATATTTTTTAATATCTTATACCTTTGAACTATAAATAAAGATAATAAAAAATCTATAATAATTTTTTTATTTTAATTCTTTTAACTTTCTAATTTTAATTTCTTAAATGTTTTTTCCTATGAAGCAGTTTTTTGCATTATTTTCGATGGTAGCATTAGTAGTAACAATCGCTTCTGCTCAAACTAAAGTTGGCGGTCCGGTAATGAAATTTGATAAAGATAAAACCGAAATTGATTACGGTACAATCCAACAAAACAGCGACCCACTCCGTAAATTCACATTTACAAACGCAGGTACTGAACCACTTGTAATTAAAAGTGCGCAAGGCAGCTGCGGGTGTACTGTGCCAAGTTACAAAAAAGAACCGATTATGCCGGGTGAAGCTTCAGTAATTGAAGTGCGCTATGCAACTGACCGCATAGGTGCTTTCACAAAAACTGTTACACTTACAACGAATGAAGGCGACCAACCACGCGTTTTAACGATTAAAGGTAACGTTCTTGAAAAGAAAACCGAACCGGGTACGCCGCTTGCTCAACCGGGCTTAGCATCCCCGAAAGGATAAGATTAAGATTTTTAAGATCATACTTTTGTAGCCGCTCATTGAAAAATGAGTGGCTTTTTTTATTGCCTCAAAAAGCGAAACTTAAATTTAAAACCGTCGCCGATAAGTTTTGCTTGTTGTTTGGCATAATTTGCTTTTTCTCCGAAAAAAAATTCATCAACTGTTTTATTAAAATTTTCCAACCAGATATCAAAATGGTGATCTTCAATAGGCAAATGCCGGTGAAACTCAAAAACATTTTCGGCATAACCTTTTTCATTGAACAATAAAAAAGCCCAAAATGCAATCATACGCGGCATATGATATTCAAAATTGACGTGGGTGAAAAACGAAGCGATGCGTTCATCTTGCGCCAAACTTTTATAAAAATCCGGAATCAATTGCTCAATATCTGCTCGTGATTCAATATCATGTTTCTTTTCCATAATTTTCGTAGCCTACTTTATTCATTAATTCATACTTACGCGCCACTTCACTCGCCATATCTTGTTTGAACGCAATTATGTTATCGAGTAAAGATATATCATGCGTTGCTAAAATTTGTGCTGCTAAAATACCCGCATTTTTTGCGGCGTTAACTGCGACTGTCGCTACCGGCA
>JAYTIA010000098.1:0-2313 GCA_043732145.1 Saprospiraceae bacterium | reverse complement strand
TCGAAAAATTGTACGACCCGCAAAAAGGTATCGGCTATACTTTCGGCAGGACAAATATTCACAGTTGCGATTTTTCGAGCGATACCTATACTTATGTGAACGACGGCGATGCAGAATTAAAATCTTTTAATATCGCGCACGATCGCAAATTCAAAATACCTTTTATTAAACAAGCGCAAGCGGCAGCCGGCGGGAAATTGACACTGTTTGCAACACCCTGGAGTCCGCCGGCGTGGATGAAAAGTAACAAAGATATTTTGCATGGCGGTACACTTTTGCCGGCATTTTATAAATCGTGGGCGAATTATTACGTTAAGTTTTTAGATGCGTATAAAAAAGAAGGTATAAATTTTTTCGCCATTTCTGTTCAGAACGAACCGATGGCGACACAATCTTGGGAGTCGTGCGTGTTTTCAGCTGAACAAGAGCGCGATTTTATAAAAGTGTTGGGTCCGACAATGCACAACGGCGGTTATGCCGACAAAAAAATAATTGCCTGGGATCATAACCGCGATTTGATGTATCAACGCGCAAGTACAATTCTCGATGACCCGGAATCGGCGAAATATGTGTGGGGTATCGGTTTTCATTGGTATGAAAGTTGGACGGGCGGCGGGAATATTTACGACAACGTCCGACGGACTGCAGAAGCATATCCGAAAACAAATTTACTTTTTACGGAAGGATGTGCCGAAAGTTTTAAGCTCGATTTAATAAATGATTGGCATTGGGGAGAAATGTACGGTCGCTCCATGATTAATGATTTTAATAATGGCACAGTAGCTTGGACAGATTGGAATGTGCTGCTCGACGAAACGGGCGGACCGAATCATGTCGGTAATTTTTGTTTTGCTCCCGTTCATGCCGACACCAAAACGAGTAAAATTTCTTACCTCAATTCGTTTTATTATATCGGACATTTTTCAAAATTCATTCGTCCGGGTGCGAAACGCATTATCAGTGCAGCAAGTCGCGGACAATTGCTCACGACCGCCTTTTTAAATACCGACGGCAAAATTGCTGTTGTTGTGATGAATCAAAGCCAAGATAAAATTCCGTATCGCCTATGGATTGCCGGAAAAGCGGCGGAAACGGTTGCGTTACCACATTCGATTCAAACATTGGTAGTAGAGTAGGTTAGTAGTTTTTCAAAAAAAGTTCTTAAATCGATTTAGAGTCGAGCGTTAAATAGTTAGACTTTATATTTACAGGTTCGTCCTCGCTTTGCGAGAACATCGCGCTTGGAAAGATTTTTATTGGAGCGACGTAATTTTTTACTGCTTCGCAGCAAAAAATTACGTCGCTCCTTTCAAGTCCTCTGACCGTTAGCATAACTATTTAACCGCTTCGCGGTTTTTTTTTGCAATTTTTTGATTTTATCTCTTTCAAAATCAGAAGTGATTTATGTTTTTTTGCTCCAATTTTTTTTTGAAATCCTCATGATTTTTTGTTTCCGGATGTAGCGGACGGTGTGCTTGCATTTTTTTTATTTTTGTAATCTCATTCATTCTATTTTTTGTAGTGTCATTAAAATAAACAGATTGAAAATTCTGCCAAATATATTCAATCGCGGGAGTTGACGGGTGAATCATATCATCGGCATAAAAACGGTAGTCGCGTAAATCATCTAAAACAATTTCATACGCCGGAAAATAATGTACGCCTTCCGGAAAAATTTCGAGCAGTCGATGTATTGCCAAAATTAAAATAGATTTACTGACATTATTTTCCACAAAACCATCGCGTAAATGTCGAATGGGGCTAACGGATAAAATGATTTTCTTGCCTGCATTTAATAAATCGGCGAAGAGCGGTGTATATACTTCAACAATTTCTTTAACCGACAATAACCGTTTTTTAAAAAATTTAGCCGGTACTTTATGGCAATTATTGACGATGCGCTTTTGTTCAATAAGTTCATAGACGCGCGCTGTTCCGAAAGTAATAATAATATGCGTTGCAGAAAATAGATGCGCTTCATTGATATGAGTATTAATTTTTGTCAAAGTTAATGCCGCATCTGTGCTGCTGAAACTGCCGTGATGTTGCCAAGAATGAAAAAGTTGCCCATCAAAATCCAAATCCTCTTTTACAAATTGTTTATTGTCACTTGAAAATTTTATCGCTTCGGCAATACTTATCGGGTTATAAGAAATACCAAACGGATTTATATATACCGGTATCATTGCATCGCGCAAACGTTCTCCCATGTTTTCGGCAAAACACGAGCCTACACACAAAATTTTATCATCGTGATTGATTTTAAAATCTGCCGGTTTTAAATTTATCGTTGTGCGAAAAGTGTTCATTGTT
>JAYTIA010000097.1:0-2314 GCA_043732145.1 Saprospiraceae bacterium | reverse complement strand
GGAAAAAAACGTACTGCTTCCGGCTCAAAGCTCAAAGTTCAAGGCTCACGGCTATCTTTCCCCGGGGTCATTGCGTCTTTTCAAGAAATGCGGGATTTATCCGACACGAGTTTTTTATTGGGCAGAAACGGTATTTTGGGTGGTGAAATACTCAGCCGATTTACAACAATTATTGATTTTCCGAAAGAGAAAATTTATTTGAAACCGAATCGCGATTTTAACGAAACATTTAAATACGATAAAAGCGGCATCAATTTCATCGCTCAAGGTGAAAATTTGAATAAATTTACGGTCAATAGTGTGCTTTATAAATCACCGGCATCGGAAGCGAAAATTTGGCGCGGCGACGAACTTACCTCTTTCCAATATATCCCGGCGCGTTTATTTACCTTATCTACGCTCGACAGGAGATTGCAAGGTAAAACCGGAAAAAAAATCCGTTTGGTTTTTCGGCGCGACGGAAAAAGAATTGTGAAATACATTAAGTTGAGAGATTTGCTTTGACAATAGGATAGTTAATAGTTTACAAAACTTATTTTATAATAAGTTGCTATAGGTTTTGCAGAGTACCAAATAAGTTCTTTTATAAAACCATTAACTATTAACGAATAACCCATGTTCAAACTCCTACTACTGTTTTACTTTATTCGAAGAATTTCATTTTCAAAAATTAGAAACGCGGTCAATGAATTTATTGAACCTTCAAAAACATTCAATCGCTCTCGGTTTTGGACGCTCGTTTCAGGCTTAACCTTTTTTGAAATTTTTTTGATGTACATGCTTTGGAATGTTTGGTATAAGCAAAATAAAATCAGTTCATTTCATTTCTTCGATGACTCAAAAGAATGGATGCAAATGGATAAAGGCGGACATATTGTGACGGCTTATAGTGAAGCGCGATATTCGGCAACATTGATGCGTTGGTCGGGTTTGAATCGTTTAAAATCGGCAGTGATTGGTTTTGTTGTTGGCAGTTGGTATCAATTAACGCTTGAATTTTTAGATGGTTTTGCGGATAAGTGGGGGTTTTCTGTTTCGGACATTGCCGCAAACACAACAGGTGCTACATTTTTTTTAGCGCAAGAAGCCTTATGGCAAGAGCAACGTATTTTAATAAAAGTGTCGAATACATCGGTTAATTATCCTGATTTATCCATCGTGTCCGACAACGGCAATAACCAAATGATGACTTTAAAAGAACGCGTACAACTTCTGTATGGCAACGATTATACGACCACAATTAAAGATTATAATGCGATTAATTACTGGTTGTCGTTTAACATAAAAAGTTTTCTCGGAAAAAAATCTGAAATTGAAAATGCTTTAGGTGATAAATTAACTTCAAGCCCACAACGCGTTCATCCACTTTCAAAATTGCCGGATTGGTTAAATATCGCCATCGGATACGGTGCGGAAAATATGTTCGGTGGTTTTGAGAACAAGTGGACTAAAGAAAACGGTGATAACCCGACAGCAACTTTTCATTTAAACGAAAAAGATTTTCCGCGCTATCGGCAATATTATATTTCATTTGACGTGGATTGGAATAAAGTAGAAACCGATAATCTTTATCATAAAACCTTAGCAACTGTTTTTAATAGTTTGAAAGTACCGTCACCAACGTTGGAAATTTCAGCAAAAGGATTTCGGTGGCATTGGTTATTTTTTTGAAAGCAAACATTTTTTAAAAATTCATCTCAAAAAATACTTGCATTCTAGAAAAAATTTGTTGCTTTGTGTATATTTTTTTTTCATCATTATCAATTTTAAACAAAATGTCACCACAAACGAAAAACATTATTAATTGGGTTTTAGGAGGTTTAGTAAGTTTGTTTTTTTTATACAGTGCTTACGGCAAACTTACCGGTGCCGGCGGTCCGGATGCCGCAGCAATGGTTACAAGCTTGGGACTTGATGCCGGAACAATGAAGATGATTGGTATCATAGAAATTTTATCTGCTATTTTATTTATTTACCCACGCACCGGCGTCCTCGGTACGCTTTTATTGGCAGCTTATATGGGTGGTGCTATCGCCACACTTCTTGAACATGGTATATCTATTATGACCCCAGTAATTATTTCCGCTATTGTTTGGATAGTAGCTGTTATTCGTTTTCCTGAATTACGTTCGAGGATATCGAGCAATAGAACATAAAGACAGTAAAAATTTAAAGGGATTACTTTTCTTTGGGGGAAGTAATCCCTTTGTTTTATTTTTTACAGTTAATTTTCAATTTTATGATAAACAGAAGAACCTTTATTAAAGAATGTAGTTTGATGGCTTCAGTATCTCTGTTAAATGTTGATAGGATA
>JAYTIA010000096.1:0-6229 GCA_043732145.1 Saprospiraceae bacterium | reverse complement strand
ACCTTTTTCGTTTCTGATAGACCATATTGAATACATCATAAAATTAGTGGGCGTTGATTATGTCGGCTTGGGTTCCGATTTTGACGGCATTGAATCATCACCTCTACAATTAGATGATGTCACCACATATCCGCTCATTACGAAAGCATTGCTGGAAAAAGGTTATTCAAAGAAAGATGTTACTAAAATTTTGGGTGGTAATTTTTTAAGAGTTTTGAAGGCGAATGAACAATAATAACGAACCGTGAGCAACAAAAGTATGAAAATTATTGCTCACTGTTCATTATTCATTACTCATTATTTCTCATTCCTTATTATATTTGTCCTCTTTTTTGTTAATTAACAACTATAAATGACCAACTTTACATCAATTGCGGATGTGGACCATCCTGAAGCACTTTTACGTTTAGCTGAAAAATGCAGAGATAAAACAAGCACATTTTCTAAAAAGGGAAAAGGTAAAACACTGGGTATGATGTTTTTCAACTCGTCGTTGCGCACACGCATGAGTACCGAACACGCGGCACAATTGCTCGGTATGCAAGTCATGTCGTTGAATGTAAACGATGCTTGGAATATTGAAATGGAAGAAGGTGCGATAATGAACTCCGATAAAGCCGAACACATAAAAGAACTCGCAGGCGTGATGAGTCAATATTGCGATATTCTCGGTATCCGTTCTTTCCCGACGCTGACCGATAGAGAAAAAGATTATACCGATCCGGTGATTTCAAAATTTTGTAAATTTGCACAAATACCAATTTTAAGTTTAGAAGGCGCGATTGTACATCCATTGCAATCGCTCACGGATTGGATAACGATTGAACAATATAAAAAAAAACCGCGCCCGAAAGTAGTTTTGTCGTGGGCTCCGCATCCTAAAGCATTGCCGCAAGCCGTACCAAATTCTTTTTCGGAGTGGATGCGACAAGCAGATTACGATTTCGTGATTACGCATCCCGAAGGTTATGAACTCGCAGAAAAATTTACGAACGGCGTACCTATTGAATATAATCAAGACAAAGCCTTCAAAAATGCCGATTTTATTTACGCAAAAAATTGGTCGAACTACCAAGATTACGGAAAAATTCTTTCGATGGACAGTTCTTGGATGATTACGGAACAAAAAATGGCACTCACCAACGATGCAAAATTCATGCACTGCTTGCCGGTGCGCAGAAATCAGATCGTTACTGATGCCGTTTTAGATTCTCCGAACAGTATAATTATTCCGCAAGCGCGTAATCGCACTTTTGCTGCGATGGCGGCACTTTTAAATTTAATTAAAAATTAAAAATTAAAAATTATTTTCATTTTGAGTTTGTATTTTGCACTTTCAATTTTCAACTAAATGTTGACAATAATAAAGATTGGTGGGAATGTCGTTGATAATGCCGAGATACTTATGCAAGTACTCAAAGATTTTTCAGAAATTAAGACGCCGAAAATTTTGGTGCATGGCGGCGGCAAATTAGCGGATGATTTATTGAAAAAACTCAACATCGTTCCGGAAAAAATTAATGGCAGACGCATTACCGACGCACAGACTTTAGATATCGCAGTGATGGTATATGCGGGGTTGATTAATAAAAAAATTACCACCCAATTACAGAGTTTCGGTTGCGATGCTATTGGCATAACAGGTGCCGATTTGAATATTTTGCAAGCACACAAACGTATCGTTAAAGATATTGATTACGGTTTTGCGGGCGATATTGATATTGTAAACACAAAAAAATTATTAAAATTACTTGCATTGTCAGATGCGATTGTAGTTGCGCCGATTACGCACGATACTCAAGGTCAACTACTTAATACCAATGCGGATACCATTACCGGCACGATTGCAGCCGCACTTTCAGCACAGAAAAAAGTGACCATTAAATATATTTTTGAAAAACCGGGCGTATTGCGCGATAAAGACGACGATAATTCCGTGATAGAAAATATATCTTTCGCCGATTTTGAAATCGGTGTTGCCAACGGTACTTTTTCCGACGGTATGATTCCGAAATTACAAAATGCTTTTGATGCCAAAAAAGCCGGTGTAAAAGAAATTTTTATTTGCGGGGTTGAAAGTATTTTTAAAACAGGCGGCACGAAAATTGGAGAATAATGGCTACTGACTTTAATTAAAAATTAATGAAATCATGCATAAAATTATAAAAGCACTTTGCTTATTTTATTTCTTTGCCATTTATACGACACAGGCACAGATTTGGGTAAAATATGAAAACGGTGATATCAGTACACAATTTCCCAAAAAACCATTCGATACAACCATGAGTGTCGGAAAAAACGCTATCATATTGGTAGGTGTAAATGAAGTAGCAGAAAACTATTCGATTACCGGAACGCACATGGCTTCTAACGAAAACTTTACTAAAAAATCGGCGAATGAATTTTATAAAGATATGCTAAACGGTATAATTTCACGCGCTAAAGGAACGAATATCGTTTCTAAAATTATTGAATCCGGTGACGGGCATCAAGCCGTAGATGCTTCTTATATTTTTCAAGCAGATGGCAAAACTTATAAAGCGAATAATATTTTTGTACTCACCGATAATGATATGATTTACAGATTTATGCACGTATTTTTGGCAGAAAATGAATCAAAATTGAAACAAAACAACAGTCTTTTTTTCGACTCCATTCAATTTAAAAAAAAATTTGAGCTTCATTAATTGATTATTGATTTATTAGCGATTGGTTTCTGAAGCAGGGTTTTCAAAATTTCCTGAATGTGTACTTTACTTAAGAAATAATTTCATTTCTTACATTCTCCCAATTCCGCTAATTCCGGCAATTCTGCTTCAGAAACCAATCGCCAATAAATCAATAATCAATAAACAAAAAATGAAACCACAATCTTATTGGGAAAACGTTTATGATGTCGTGCGATTAATACCGCGTGGTCGCGTCACGAATTACGGTGCAATTGCCGATTTTTTGAGTCTCGGCTCGTCGCGCATGGTCGGTTGGGCTTTAAATAATTGTCATGACATGGATGATGTACCCGCACACCGTGTAGTAAACAGAAAAGGCGAATTAAGCGGCAGGCATCATTTTCGTCCGCCGGAAAAAATGCAACAACTTTTGGAAGCCGAAGCTGTTGAAATTGAAAAAGATTGTGTAAAAAATTTCGCCGAATTACTTTGGATTCCTGCAAAAGAATTATCTTTCTGAATTGATTCGTTATCGGTTATTAGTTATTCGTTATAGGTTATCGGTTATTCGTTAATCGAGGAAAATAAAGAATAATCGATAACCTATAACGAATAACCGATAACCAATAACGAATTGCAAATGCCGCACCGTCCCGTCTCCATTCTCTGCATCGCCAGTTTTTTTAAGGGCGAAGCATTCATGCAACAAGCCAAGTTGGAAGGTTGCACAGTTTATTTACTCACATCATCACAATTGCAACAAGCCGATTGGCCCCACGAAAGTATTGATGAAATTTTTTTTGTCAATGACATCAACGGCGAAAAAGGCAATTGGAATATGCGTGATGTAAAAAACGGTTTAGCCTACATCATGCGTAGCCGATACATTGACAAGATTGTTTCTCTCGATGATTTTGATGTAGAAAAAGGTGCGGAATTGCGCGAGCATTTTCGAATTCCGGGTATGGGCGTAACTACAAGCAGATATTTCAGAGATAAATTGGCGATGCGCGTGAAAGCACTCGAAGAAAACATCAAAGTACCGGCGTTTATTTCTTTGTTTAACGATGAAGTGATTAATAATTATTTTGAAACAGTATCTGCGCCTTGGCTCATCAAACCGCGTGGTGAAGCATCTGCAACCGGCATCAAAAAACTACACAATGCGCATGATGCTTGGGCAACAATCCACAGTTTGGGTGATAACAGACACCAATATTTGATAGAGCAGTTTCGTCCGGGCGATGTTTTTCATGCAGATTCGATAAATGCAGGCGGTAAAGTTGTTTTTTGTAGTGTGAGTAAATATCTGTCAACTCCGATGGAAGTCGCACACGGCGGCGGCGTTTTTCGTTCCATGCTCATCGAAAGAAATAGTCCGGACGAAATGGCGATTCAAAAAATAAATTACGAAGTAATGAAGGCATTTGGCATGAATTATTCGGCATCGCACACCGAATTTATAAAAGACCATGCGACCGGTGAATTTGTTTTTTTAGAAACAAGTTCACGCGTTGGCGGTGCCAATTTAGCGGAAATGATAGAGGCAGGCACGGGTGTAAATATGTGGCGCGAATGGGCGCGTTTGGAAGCAGCAATGGCTGTCGGAAAAAAATATATGCCGCCTGCCGCCATAGATTTGTATGCCGGTATCGTTGTGAGTTTATCACGTTTTGAATGTCCGGATACTGCTTCTTTTACCGATACCGAAATTGTTTGGCGCATGAATAAGAACCATCACATTGGTTTGATTGTTAAAGCTGATGCACCGGAAAAAGTAAAATCATTTTTAGATGATTATACACAACGCATCATCAAAGATTTTCACGCAGCGATGGATGCGCCGAATAAATCATCGAGTTAGTTATCCGTTATTGGTTATTAGTTATCGCTTATCGGTTTGTCTAAACCTGAAATAGCTTGATATAAATGAGTGCTAATTAATTTTTTTATTCTTAAACCATATAGTTCACATTAATAACAAAGTTAACATAGCTTCTGAAGTAATTCTTAATTCTTAATTCTTAAAGTGCATTATTACGCAATTACTATTCAATGGACGGGCAATAAAGGTACAGGCACGAGTAATTATCGCGCATACGACCGTCAATACACGATTATAAAACGCAATGCGACTGAAATTTTTGGCTCATCTGATCCTGTGTTTCGCGGCGACATAACCAAATACAATCCGGAAGATTTATTGGTGGCTTCGCTTTCTTCGTGTCATTTACTTTGGTATTTGCACGTTTGTGCCGAAGCCGGTGTTATTGTTTTAGATTATACGGATAATGCTACCGGAACTATGATTGAAACACCTGAAGGCGGCGGTAGATTTACGGAAGTAACGCTACATCCGATCGTAAAAGTTGCCGATGAAGGCATGATTGAAAAAGCAACCGTATTGCACCAAAAAGCCAACGCGCTTTGTTTTATCGCCAACTCTGTCAATTTTCCGGTGCATCACAAAGTAAAAACAGTAGCTATGAGCCGTGAGCTATAAGCTTTGAGTTGTAATTTTCGATTTTTATAAAGTTCTTCCATAAGTTTATACCGCATAGCTGCGCTCATGAAAAACATTTATCTTTTTTCCGGTCTCGGAGCCGATCATCAAATGTTTCAATTTTTAGATTTTGAAGGATTCAATACCGTTTTCATCAATTAGATTGAACTTGAAAGAAACGAGACTATTGAAAATTACGCGCAAAGATTAACTGCTCAAATAAAAACGCCGCAACCTATTCTTATCAGACTTTCTTTAGGCGGTATGATAGTCGTTGAAGTAGCGAAAATTATCTCAACTGAAAAAATAATACTTATCGCTTCCGCATAAACTAAATACGAGATTCCATTTTACTATCGCCTCGCCGGATTTTTTAAATGTTACAAAATTTTACCCGCGAAAATTTTAAAACGCAGCAATAGGCTTCTTAATTTAATTTTGTTGGGAATTTCATGTCATCTAAAAATCTTATTTCTGTTTTTCAACACGTCACATAAAGAGCAGAATAGCAATCTTGAAAGTTAAATTTTCATTAATTTGGATTTTTTTTGAAATTTCTTTTAAACTTTTTTTAAGTTTGCAGAGTCAAAACTTTAGAATAAAAAACATTGCGAATTTTCTTTAATTTAATTTCCAAATCCTCTCCATAGTTAGTCAGTCTTAATAGTTCTTCATCTAACCATAAATTAAAATGGGTGCTACCAATTCACAAACAATTTTAAAACCTGAACGCATGGTACTGTCCGGATTAAATCCGTACTCCGGTACTTTCGGCAGAGATCAACTTATTCATTTATTGAAACGAACGATGTTCGGTGCAAAAAAATCAGATATTGATACGCTGCAAGGTAAAACGTTGTCACAAGTCATAGATATTCTATTGACGGCTCCGGCAACCGATGCAGCTCCGCCGATAAACACTTATGCCACTGCCACCTATCCGGATACCGTTGTTCCGCTTGGACAAACTTGGGTTTATGCACCTGAAGATGGTAATTTAAACGGTGCGCGACGCAACTCGTTGAAATCTTGGTGGGTTGGTAATATGCTCAATCAA
>JAYTIA010000095.1:0-2331 GCA_043732145.1 Saprospiraceae bacterium | reverse complement strand
ACAGAAAATGGAAAGAAGGTAATCCGGACATCTACGGATTGATTGGAGATGCCTATTTAATGGGGTTGAACAAAGATCCGGAACAAGCAGTAGCTAATTATACAAGAGCGCGGGATATTGATCCGACACCGGCAAAAACTTGGTTGCGTTTAGGTGACGGTAATTTAGCAAAAGGCGATGCCGGTGCTGCAATGACAGCTTACAGTACAGCCGCCTCAAAAGATAAAACGAGTGCCGAAGTCTATGAAAAAATGGCGTTGATATGGAGACGCGCAAAGAAAATGGATTTAGCCATTGATACGGCCGTTGCCGGTACGCGTGTCAATAATCAATACGCACCGCTTTATAAATTAATGGCGGAAATGTATCAAGAGAACAGACAATACAATAAAGTAGCACCCACATTGGAAAGCTATTTAAAACTTGTCGGCGATCAAGACCCTGAGTCGCGTTTGCGCTTTTTAAAATACTTGTCTTATAATGTGAAAGATTACGACCGCGTAATTAAAGATGGAGAAGTGTTTGCAGCAAAACACGGCGATAAATATCCGTCGGTTTACCGTTGGTTGGCTTGGTCTTATTCGGAACAAGCGGCGCGGTTGGAGAGAGAAAATAAAACGCAAGACTCTGCAAAAACCGTCATTATTAAAGGCTTATACACAAACGGTAATGCGGCTTCGGAGAAATTGATGACTGCCTACGCAGCCACGCCGACAAATATTCAAGATTACGATTATGAATACCGCGCACGCTCTGCGGCGAAATTAGGAAAATTGGACGAAGCAGTAACGATGTATAAAGAAGTTTTGAAACAAGACACTACTAAAACGTGTCAAGTTTACGCAGGTTTAACGCAAATGTATTACGAAGCAAAAGATTTCAAGAAGGGTTTAAACATGTTGGATGAAAAAATTTCGAAATGCGAAGTGAAAAATCTTGAAATTTTTTATGCCATGTATTACGCCTATTATTCTAAACAATATGACAGAGGTATAAAATATGCCGATAAATATATAGGATTGAAACCGGCAACTACGGACGGTTATTACTACAAAGGTTTGTGTCAAGAACAATTGGACACTTTAACGCCGCCGGCTTTCGCTGCAAAAGATAATTATGAACTTTTGTCAAAAGCATTTGAAGCAACGGCAGCGACAGATACAGTCGAGTTAAAACGTGTAAAAGACCAAGCCGTTCACGCCTATAATTATTTAGCAAGTGCTTACGGTTCTGCCAATGATTTAGTAAAAGCTAAAGACTTTTGCCAAAAAGCATTGGTATTAGATCCGGCTGACACTACTGCCGCAAGTATTATGAAGCAAATAGTTGATTCGGGGCATTAAGAATGATGGACAATGGATAATGGACGATGGATAATTAAAAAATACAAATGTGTGAAGAAATTTATTTTCTTCGCGCATTTGTATTTTTATAAAAAAGGTTTATTTAATTGATAACAGTCAATTGTCAATTAACAATCATTTGTTTTTATCGCGATAAATTAATATACCCTGTTTTTAAAATTTGTTGTTTATCGTCATCACGAAGAAAATAAAAATAAACACCATCCGGTAAACCTTTACCATTCCAAGTGCCGCTCCAATCGTTATTATAGTTGGTGGTTTTATAAACTTCATTGCCCCAACGATTATAAATACAAAGCGTATGATTCGGATAATTTTGCAAACCCTCTATCACTAACACATCATTTTTTCCGTCACCGTTAGGAGAAAGAGCGTTCCATACGAATAAAGAATCGCGGCAAATGATTAAAATGGTGACAGTAGCTTCACTGCAAACGGTATCAATGCAGACGCGGTAACGGAAACTATCAATACCGCAAGATTGAAGGCTGTTATCCGCTTTGTAATTTATAATGCCGTCGCGGAAACTGATTGTATCTGCCGTGCCTTTCGTCGGCGGCAAAATAACGGTCAGTTTTGTGGGATGTTTGCCGCCGAGTGAATCGTTGGAATAGACGTAAATATCTTTATTTGCACCGCGACGGAGCGAATCCAAATCATTATAAGCCTGTAAAACGGTCGGTGTCGGGTTTGTTCCGGTTGAATCTTTAACATTCACGACAATAAAAGTTGTATCGCAAAGGTTGGAGGTTTTATTGCACACTACCAAACACATCGTATCGCTGCCGATATTGACACCTCTGATGGCAACACATTTTGTACTTCTATCCAAAACCATGCGCGCTTTTGTACCGTTTTTTCCGAGACAGGCATCGTAAATCGTATCGACATTGCCGCGAATTTGCGAAGTATCCACGTTGCAATACAATGAATCTTTTCCGATTTGTATATTGACAATATCTGTGCG
>JAYTIA010000094.1:0-16136 GCA_043732145.1 Saprospiraceae bacterium | reverse complement strand
TTTGCTCGATCCGGAAATTTTAGAGCAAACTGTTCCGGACGTACATTTATTAGCAACACTCCTCGAACTCGGAAAAGCAATTCCCGATGAAACACGCGAAACAGCACGATTTGTCGTACAAAAAGTTGTAGATGATTTGATGAAACGTTTGGAACAGAAAACGATTCAAGCAGTAACAGGTGCGTTAAATAAAAGTGTGCGCAATTTTCGCCCGCGCTACAATGAAATAGATTGGAACACGACAATTAAAAAAAACTTGAAACATTATCAACCGGATTACAAAACAATTATTCCGGAAGTGCGCATCGGTTATGGCAGAAAAAATAAACGCTCGCTGAAAGATATAATTTTATGTCTCGATCAAAGCGGCTCGATGGGTACGTCTGTCGTTTACACTGCAATTTTCGGTGCGATATTAGCAACTTTACCGACAATTAAAACAAAACTCATCGTTTTCGATACGGAAGTGGTTGACTTGACAGAAGACTTAAAAGATCCGGTTGATTTACTTTTCGGTGTGCAACTCGGCGGCGGAACGGATATTAATAAAGCAGTACATTTTTGTCAAAGTCTCATTATAAAACCAAACGATACAATTTTTGTTTTGATTTCCGATTTGTATGAAGGTGGTAACGTGCAACAAATGCGGACTCGCATACAAGAATTGGTTCAAAACGGCGTTCAATGTATAGCAATTCTCGCGCTCAACGACGACGGTTCGCCGAGCTATGATAGAGGCAATGCTGAATTTTTTTCTAAGTTAGGTATTCCCGTTTTCGCTTGCACACCGGATTTATTTCCGGAATTAATGGCAGCCGCCATCGGTCGACAAGATATGAAACAGTGGGCGGGGGAAAATACAATAAAAATTAGTTGATTGACTGTCAATTTCTGAATCACTAATAGACCAATCACCAATCACCAACTCTTAATGAAAAGAATTGCAATTTTTTGCGGCTCAAGTGCCGGTAACGATCCGGCTTATATTGAAGCGGGTAAAGCACTCGGTGTTTATTTAGCTCAAAACAATATCGAACTCGTTTTCGGTGGCGGAAAAGTGGGCATGATGGGCATTATTGCTGATGCTGTTTTAGAAAACGGCGGAAAAGCGATTGGAGTCATTCCTTCTATTTTAAAACATAAAGAAGTGATGCATCCCGGCGTTCAAGAAATGGTTGTGACGCGCACGATGCACAAACGCAAACAAATTATGTACGATTTATCGGAAGGATTTATTGCTTTACCCGGCGGATATGGTACACTCGACGAGTTATTTGAAACAATTACCTGGTCGCAATTGGTCATTCACCAAAAACCGGTGGCGATTTTAAATATTGAAGGTTTTTTTAATCCGCTTTTAGATATGATTAAATTTATGGTGGATAAAGGCTTTATCGCAAAAATAAATCAAGAAATTATCATTTCGGATACGCAAATTGAACCTTTGTTTGAAAAAATGAAAATTTTTAAACCTATTATGGAAGGCAAACATTATTTTGGGAAGAATAAGCTGTGAGTCTTCAGCTAACAGTATTCAGTTGAAGGCTCTCCATAAATTCCGAAACAATTACTTCAATTTTTTGTTGTCGTTCCGCGCTGTTTTTCAAAGTACGTATAAATGCAGAACCGATGATAGCTCCTTGCGCATATGTACAAGCGATATTAAAAGTTTTAGCGTCCGAAATACCGAAACCGATGAGTCTTGGATTTTTTAAGTCCATTTTTTCAATGCGTTTAAAGTATTCAATTTGTTCTTCAGTGATACCTGTTTTTGCACCTGTAATCGCATAACTAGACACAACATAAATAAAACCGGTGGTACATTTATCAATCAATTTTATGCGTTCGACGGGTGTTTGCGGCGTGATTAGAAAACTTATCGTCAAGCCGTTGTCGGCAATAATTTTTTTGAATTTTTTTTCATAATCCGCTATCGGCAAATCAGGTAAAATCAATCCGTCAACACCCGAAGCAGCGCAGTTTTTGAAAAATTTTTCTTCACCAAACTGCATCACTTGATTGATGTAACCCATTAAAATTATCGGCACCCGCGTTTCTTTCCGCGCTTCTTTTATTTGTTTAAATAAAATATCCAAACTCATACCATTCTCCAAAGCTTGAGAACCACTTTGTTGTATTGTTGGTCCATCGGCTAACGGATCGCTGTATGGCATACCGACTTCAATTAAATCAACACCGTTGTTGCTCAATGCACGTATAATTTCTCCGGTATCATTCAAATTTGGAAAGCCTGCCGTGAAATATACGTTAATTATGTTTGATTTTTTATTTTTAAAGAGTTCAGTCAGTCTGTTAGGCATTTTAAATGGGTTGATTGGTTAATTGGTTAAACCATTATTAATTAAGCACTTGTGCAAAATAAATTGGTAATGAACTTAAATTAAGGCGCAACGAATACCTTGTAACGATTAACAGAATACGCATAAGCGCCAAATAAAATCGCCGAAAACAATAAATCACCCGCAAGCGTGTTTACAAAAAACGGAATGGCGGCAACGTAACACATTACTAAACCCGAAAAGTTTTGCGGATACATATTTGAACCCACCCAAACACCGAAGTTACTGACAATGAAAAACATTATCGAACCGGCGATACTTGCAAATAAAACATTTTTTGCCGTTGCTTTTTTCAAAAACACAATTCCTAAGACGCCAATTAAAGCAAAGGATAAATATTGCCAAATCGCCCCCGGGTAAAACAATGTAAACGATGGATTAAATGCTTTATAGGTCACGTTATTTAAAAATAAATCACCTAAAAACAAAGCAGCTAGAGGAATGAAAATAGCTTGCCAATTTTTTTTCAATTTAGCACCACCGAATAACGCCATCGCACCAATCGGAGCAACGTTCAAAACATGAAATGGAATGATGCGATAAACGGCAGCAACAATAATTAAACTCCCTATCAGAAAAATGCGCGAAGTATTTGAGTTCATTTTTTAAAACAATTTAAAATTAGAAATTATAGTGCAAAGTTACGCGAAGTTTTTATTTTTAAATGTGGGAAAATATTTAATCCTAATTATTTTAAAAAAGGAAGTGAAAAAATTTCGGCAAATAGTATCTTCGTTGTTTTTATTTTCTAATTTAATCTAAATTTTAAGGCACATGAAATTTTTTATTATTACTCTATTCAGCTTGAATGTTTTATTTTCAAACTGCGATACGAAATCAGTGGCAGCCGAAAAAACTGCTGAAACTAAACCTTCGCCGGTAGAAACAATACCGGCAACAAGTGTAACTACTGCGACAACTAACACAAAAACAAAAACAATTGCTGCTGCATCTGCACGAACAAACCTACCGACTTTTGCCGTTAAATATGTCGGCGGAAAAGGGTTTTTCGTCAATAATAAATTTATTGGTGATATTGCAACCGATAAAGCAGTTAATGTTTTAGCCGATGCAATGACGGTTTACACGAAACAGGGTGGCATTGTACCGAATAATTTACAATTGGAAATCATACATGATACGAAAACAGACGTGCCTTTGATGGGGCAAACAGGTGATTTAAGAGAAGCCTTTAAACAAGCGATAATGATTTTTAATAAAAGACCACCCATTGAAAACGCAAAAGCGACAACTTGCTACATTAAAGTTGAAAATAAAGTGGACACTACTTTTTGCAGTTTAACTATTATAGGAAATGTTGTAACCGGAAATTATAATTGGGTGCCTTGGCAAAAAGACGGGGCTATCGGTAATTTTAAAGGAAAACTTAAAGGCAATATTATTTCGGGCATTTATGATTACACGATTGAAGGCAGCCAACAAAAAGATGAAAAAGTTTTTATGCTCGATAAAGGCGTTTTAAAAGAGGGTGTCGCTGAACATAGCGATCCTAAAGCTGACGGTATTTCTTATTTTAGGGATAAATCTAAAATAAAATTTACAAGTCCTTTTAAAACAATTGATTGCGGTAAATTCGCGCATTGAATGTAAAAAGAATCGGCATCATTATTAATTTTTGTTGCCGATTCTTTTTACAACAAATTTATAATTTTTTTCGTTTTGAAAAGTGGTTAATTCGTAATAACTTATCTCCGAATAACCTATCAACCATTTTTAAATGAATTTTCTAAATAAAATAAAATTTTCCGGTTTTATTACAATTGCGTTAGTTGTTGCCGGACTCATTTTACTAAACATTTTAGCACAATTTGTAAAATCTCATATTGATTTAACTCAAGAAAAACGTTTTACGCTCACAGAACCGACAAAAAAAGAATTGAACGATGTACATGATGTTGTATTTGTGCGCGTTCTGCTTGAAGGACATTTTCCTGCCGGTTTTAAACGTTTGCAAACGGCGGTGCGCGATATGCTGAATGAATATCATGGCATTAACCCGATGATTGAATATAAGTTTGAAGATCCGGATATAGCAGGTGATGCCGCCGAAAAAAAGAAAAAATTTGAAGAATTTGCGCAGCAAGGTCTTGTGCCTATGCGCTTGCGTTTGGTGGACAACGACCAAAAAACGGAGCAATATATTTTCCCGTATGCGATTGTCAATTACAGAAATCGTCAAACGGTTGTGCGCTTATTGGAAAATGAAGTGCCCGGACAAAATTCAGACGCGTCACTCAATAATTCAATTGCGCTTTTAGAATATAAATTGTCGAATGCGATTCAAAAACTATTGAGCAATCAACGACCGAATATCGTTTTTACGGAAGGGCATGACGAATTAGCCGAGTCTGAAACTTATGATTTGGAAAACAGTTTGAAGCAGTTTTATAACACCGGCAGGTTCAATCTCGATTCGGTCACGCAAATTCCTTTCAAAGATTCTTTAAGTCGTGTGGATATTTTGGTGATGGCGAAACCTAAAAAGCCTTTTTCGGAAAAACAAAAATTTCTAATTGATCAATATGTCATGCAAGGTGGCAAAGTAATTTGGTTAATTGATGCACTTAACGCCGATTTACAAAGTATGCAACAAACCGGAAAACTTATTCCGACCGATTATCCTTTGAATCTCAACGATCAATTTTTTAAATACGGTTTCAGGTTAAACCCGAATATTGTTGTGGATATGGAATGTGCGCGTATTCCTCTGAAAGTCGGCATGACCGGCGGCACACCGCAATTCGATTTGTTTCAATGGTTTTATTATCCGATTGTGGCACCGAAATCACAACATCCGATTGTAAAAAGTTTAGATCGCGTTTGGCTGCAGTTTCCGAGTAACATTGATACAATAAAAACAAAAACTGATGTGCGCAAAACGATTTTACTGTCGTCTTCGATTCACAGTCGTTTGCAATATATTCCGAGTGAAATTAATTTTGAAATGCTGCGCTATACGCCTGAAACTGAAAAATTTAACAACGGTTTACAACCTGTTGCCGTTATTTTAGAAGGCATTTTTCCGAGTTTATTTGAAAACCGGGTGACACCTGAACAAATAGGAGTTTTACAAAAGTTGGGACAAAGCTTCAAAACCGCAAGTGTACCGACAAAAATGTTGGTAGTTTCTGATGGCGATATAGCACGCAATGATATTGACACGAAAAAAAATACGTCAATGCCACTCGGTTTCAATAAAGTTGAAGGACATAAGTTCGCCAACAAAGATTTTTTGCTCAACTCGATTGAGTATATGCTCGACGACAACGGCATCATTGCAGCACGCAGCAAAGATGTGCGTTTGCGTTTGTTAGATGCACCACGCGCCAAAGCCGAAATAAATTCTTGGCGATTTTTAAATATTGGCGTTCCGCTTTTATTACTCACCATCGCGGGTTTTTTCTTTACTTGGCTGCGCAAGAGAAAATTTGCGGGCTAAGGAACGCTTCTACCTTCTCGAATAATTTGGCGACTCTTTTGTAATCGTGATATTGTGGGGATGACTTTCGGTAATACCGGCGTTTGTAATGCGCACAAATTGTGCATTTTGCAAATCATTAATAGTTGCTGCGCCGCAATAACCCATACTCGCACGTAAACCGCCGATGTATTGCACCATTACTTCTGCTAAAGAACCTTTATATGGTACACGTCCTTCAATACCTTCCGGCACTAATTTACTGATTTCATCTTCCATATCTTGGAAATATCTGTCTTTAGAGCCGCTACGCATCGCATCAAGAGAACCCATACCGCGATAAATTTTAAATTTTCTGCCGTCTAAAATTATTGTTTCACCCGGTGATTCTTCAACACCGGCGAACAATGAACCTGCCATTACTGTACTCGCGCCGGCTGCAATCGCTTTCGGAATATCGCCTGTAAAACGCACACCGCCATCGGCAACTACCGGAACTCCCGTACCTTTTAATGCTTGAGCTGCGTTATAAATTGCGGTGAGTTGCGGCACACCGACACCTGCAACAATCCGTGTCGTACAAATAGAACCGGGACCGACACCCACTTTCACAGCATCGGCACCGGCTTTTGCCAATGCTAACGCGCCGGCACCTGTTGCAACATTTCCGCCAATCACTTGAAGATTCGGATGCCGATTTTTTACTCTTTTTACAGCATTTAATACTCCAGTATGATGTCCGTGTGCCGTATCAACAATGACGACATCAACGCCAACTTGAACAAGGGCATCAACGCGCTCAAACAAATCGCCGGTAACACCGAGTGCCGCGCCGACTATCAAACGCCCGAAAGCATCTTTGCATGAGTTCGGATAGTTCAACACTTTCATCATGTCTTTGTATGTGATGAGTCCGACTAAATTATTATCATCGTCAACGACCGGCAGTTTTTCAATTTTATTTTTTTGTAGAATATCTTTGGCTTGATCGAGTGTTGTGCCGACCGGTGCAGTAATTAAATTGTGTGTCGTCATCAATTCGCTCACCAAACGTGCGGTGCTGCGTTCGAAACGCAAATCACGATTGGTTAAAATGCCGACTAATTTTTTGCCTTCGACAATCGGAATACCGCCGATGCTGTGTTGTTTCATCAAAGCGTGTGCTTGTCCGATGGTGGCATCCGCGTTCATCGTCACCGGATCAATAATCATCCCGCTTTCCGAGCGTTTAACGGAACGCACTTGATCGGCTTGAGCTTCAATACTCATATTTTTATGAATGATACCGATACCACCTTGTCGCGCAATTGCAATCGCCAATGCTTTTTCAGTCACCGTATCCATTGCGGCGGATACAAGTGGAGCATTTAAACGCAGATTTTTTGTAAATTGTGTTGAAATATTAACTTCACGCGGGAGCGTTTCGGAATAAGCGGGTACGAGCAGAACGTCATCGTAAGTCAGTGCTTCACCGAGAAATTTGTCTGAAACTGTTTTTATCTTTTCCATGTGCAAAGGTAAAGCAGTTGAATTAAAAACTGAGCAGAATTTTTAGAAATTTGAATAGAATATTTGGAAGGGCTAACATTCAGGCTGAAAGCCTGCAATATCAAAGCGAGGGGTAAAGCCCCTCGTAACGAAACAACTAGAATTTCAGCCCTGTAAGGGCGTAACAAATTTGCCGGATTTTATTGCGCTCTTTCAGAGCTTGTATTTTTTATTTTTACTACGAGGGGCTTCACCCCTCGCTTTGATATTTCGGGCTTTCAGCCCTTTTTTTTTCATTCATCCTTTTTTATAAAAATTTTTTTGAGAGGAATTTTTTTTTGAAAACATTTTAAATTTTTTTTTGAAAAAAAAATATTTTTGAAAAAAAAATCGCGCAGAAATTTTTTTTTGAAAAACGAAACCAAAAATATTTTTGAAACACTTTTCGTTTTTAATTTTGAAAAATAAAAAGCGATATCGAATTGGGTTGAGATTCGGTATCGCTTTTTCTGTTTTTGTTTTTCATTTACGCAAATATATTGAATTTATCTTTGACACAGTTTTTTATAACAGTCTCTAATTTCAACTAATATATTTTAATTTTATCAATCTATGGGTGTCCCAAAACCTGCGAAGTCAACTAAATAGATATATCCTTGAGACTTTGCTTCCTGGCACCAATCTTTTGCAAAATCGGTAGCGTTTTCTAAGTCGAATTTACGTGTGTCCTCATACGACCAAACCACTACTTCATTTACAACAAAACCTGAAACAGATTGATGGTCTTTAATATCTTTATTAATATCGGACTTACGTGCTAATTCGCCAATTGGCTTGTTAGTATTTTCTTTTAGTAATTCATGAACAATAAAATGTGTTCCGTTATATGGGACAGTTCTCTCTCTTACAAAAACAAAATCCCCACTTTTGACTAAAGTATTGATATAGCTATTCACATTTTTAAAATTAAATGCCTTTGCCGCCCAACCAATGTTTAGTTTTTTAATTTCCGGCTGAATGGATATGCCCATACGTTTTTTTTCAGTTTCAGGAATTTCATATTTTTCATTATTTACTAAAGCTATTTCTCTGGAATGTTTGAATATTAACAAACGATATCTTGCTCTTGAATATGCTACGAAAGCTAACCTTTTTTCTTCGTCTAACTGTTCTTGAAGTTCAGCTTGAGTTGAAAAACCATTGATTATAAATGGTAAATTTGAAAATGAAGGCGGGATAATTACGCAATCAAATTCAAGACCTTTAACCTTGTGCATTGTAGTTAGGACGATTTCCGTTTCATGGGTATTAATAGAAACTTTATCTAAGTACTTATCATATATTTTATACAATTGCCCATCATCCTTATGTGTCAACTCTATTATGAATTCTAATAAATTATCGAATACTCGGTTTTCGTCTTGTTCATCCAAATATTCTAAAATCAGTGCATGAACAACTCTGATATAAAAATGATTCCAATTTGGATTTTGGGTGATGAGGTCGTTTATAAATACATGGAAAGTTTTCGTGAAGTCTGATGGGATTTGTTGACCTGTTTTAGATTTCAAAAATAATATAACAGCATGACATTCTCTTATACGCGTGAACTCACAAGGTGAACTACCTTGAATACGGATTCTAATATTTGGAAGGTTGAGACCTTTTACTTTTTGAAAACCTCTATAAACCTCATTATTTGTTCGAAAGAGAATTGCTATTTGTTTATAGGGTTTTAACCCAACTTTTTCTTTCATTAAAATTGAAATTCGATCCCACCAATCAATTTTTTGTTGCGTCCTGTCAATTATTTCAGCATAATTAACTGAGAAATTTTCATCGGGTACTCTTGTTGGTTTCGGAATTAGATGTTGGTATTCTGCCGGAAGCGTCAATATCCGGCTAGCCAAATTCAGTATCTCAGGATACGACCTGTGATTTAGAACCAATGAGAATTTATTCGGATTAAATCTCTTATCAAAATCATCATAATAGTGATAAGGACTCATTATCTTTCTATCATAACCATATATGCTTTGATTAGGGTCACCAATTATGAAAACAAAGGCATTTGTTTTATTGACTAATGTATTTAAAGTCTCTATTCTAACTTCATTAATATCTTGAAACTCGTCAACCAAAATATGTTTTAGAGAACCTAATTGACTCATAATTTGACCCGGCTTTGAAGTGAGAGTGTTTAAGAATATTTTTTCCCACTCTTCAAATGGTTTGCCTTCAAGGTCATTTTGGCAGTACCTTTTGGCCAAACCATGAAAGGTAAATATCTTGATTCTCTTTGCTAAATTTCCATATCCCAATTTGCTGAATAGATTGCCTAATCTTTCTTTCAATTCAGAAACCACTGCTCTGTTATATGCCAGTACTAAAATCTCCTCCGGATTTGTTCCTATGTGATGCACTAATCTTGCAACACGCAGTGTCAAAGTATGTGTTTTACCGGAACCCGGACCCGCCATAACATTTATATGCTGATTAATTTCGGCATCATAAACTTTTCGTTGTTCGTAATTTAATTGATCTTCTTTTTCTTTGATTGCATCACCCCTCCACTTAACTAGTAAAGGGTCATTCGGGGGAAGTTCATCTTGTAATAATTGCAACAAACTTTCTAATGAATTGCATCCAAAGTATTTTCTTATAAAAGTATCTTGCTTTTTTCTGACTGCACCTGCATCGCTCTCTATACTGCCTTTATGAAAACCGGCAAGCACTTCTAATGATATAAGTTTTAGTTCTCTAACTTTTCTGGTTTGCTCAAATTCCTCAAATATTTTTTTATCAAGTGAGTGCAAATCTGTTTCATCAATATTGTTAATTGATGTAAGATAAACTTCAATTCCCGTAGGAAGCAGCCCTTCATTGTTACTTTTACTATATCCCAATACAGATAGTATAAAAAACAAGTCCGATAAGTATTGAAAATCCTTCTTTAAATTCAATTCTGAAATAATATCGGGCCAATTAAATTTCTTTATATTTTTATCGAAATACTGTTTAGCCACATAATCCAATAGCTTGATGCAATCTATCTCTAATTGAGCGATTTTATCTAACCATTCCTCCTTTTTGTGATAGCCATTAAAAACAGACTGCTTTATTCTGATTTTTCGGTTACTATCAATAACCTTTTCCATTTTAGTTTCATGTTTTGTTTTACCCAATTTACGTATGATAGTAAATGCGTGCTTACTTCTCTTTTTGAAAATATCCTTAATGTAATCATTATATTCTTTAGTTTGATCTTCAGTTTTGTCTTTTTTCGTCCAAGGTAGTTTTTTAAAATTTATATTTTCACGTATCGTTTCCTTTAAGAAATCATCTAATTCCTCCCCTTCAAAAAACTTAGAGCTATTAGAAGATACAGATCCGAGTATTTTAGATGCTAATGAAAATATCGCTCTAAGAGCGGGGTATTTTTCATTACGCGAATAAGTATTCTTGCAATGATTTGTTTCATCTAAACGAATTTTTGTAGGCTCAATGACTACATCTTGCAATAACTTTAATATGCCGGCAGTGTGATTTTTAAGTAAGGCTGTAAATAGATTTTCAAGGCTCAGCTTAGAAATACTGCGGAGTGACGCAATCGAAAGTTGTACTACTTTATTAGATTCAGCGTCATTAGGTGTTAATTCAATTATCGCATAACATATTTTTTCACAATCCTTATCGGGACATTTATTTATGCGTTCAGCTAAGTTGTTTAAAGATTTAGAATCGAACTCTAAATGAGTAATGGTGAAGTATCCTAACTTGATTCTTTCTAATTGTTCCAACCAATGTAAAGCAATTCTGAATTTATTATCATCGTCATCTTTTGCCGAGCCTTTTTCATTTGAATAAAGATTAAATGGTACTGCTATAGGAATTTCAGTATTAGGAATCAAAGGTTTAAACCTTGACATATATTCTTCCAATACCAATTTTATATCTTTAACCTCATGCCACGAGATTCTGCTTTCGTGTAATTGGTCTTTTAATTTCGCAAAATCATTATTGGCAGTAAGACAAAATGTTTTTATTGGATTTTCGGTATTATTAAAACCTGCTTCCAAACGTTGCTTCTCATTTCTCCCGCCCCTTCCAACTTCTTGTAGAAAATCTTCAAAAGTACTTGGTGGACTATAATGAGCTACAAAGTGAATATTTGGGATGTCCATTCCCATACCAAATGCTTTTGTTGCAAACAGTATTACAATCTCACCGGTTTTATAGTTTTCGTAAGTATCCTTACGGTCTTCTGCATCCATACCGGCATGAAATCCTCCAACCTTATCCGAAAATTCACAGTCAGCTCCAAATATTTCTTTCAAACTATCCGCCATTATTAATGCACATTCTTCAACTTTTCTTCTGCTCTTAACAAAAATGATTGCCCGACTTAATTTAGGATTGAATGAGCCGGATTTTAGATAATTCGCTATGTCAATCAGCCTTTTAACTTCATCTACATTATGTTTGAAATCCATTTTGATATGATCTCTAACTGGATTGTAACTTTTCTCCGTGCCTTCTATGGCTTTAACACCCGGCATTAGAAGGCTTATTTCTTCGAATACCTGTTCTGATATTGTTGCTGAAAATAACAACTTCTTCATTAGAAAATTTTTGGAATAATCTGCAATCTTTCTGCCTGCATTCAAGTAGTCAGGACGAAATTCTTGTCCCCATTGTGAAATACAGTGTGCCTCATCGAATACAACATATTCCAATCCACTATCGGCATCCAACCTGGTAAGAAGGCAATTTTCAAAAGACCGTGACCTAAATCTTTCCGGTGTTATATATAGAAGCGTAATCTCGCCCCCTGATATTCTGCGATAAATATCTCTAATTTCGACATGGGATTTGTCGCCACTTAAAAACTCTACGTTGCTATAAAAGCCTCTGTCCCATAAGGCATCTACTTGATCCTGCATTAATGCGCGAAGCGGACTAATAACAATTGAAAGTTTACACGAAAAGGCTGAACGGAACAGAGCAGGACCTTGAAACAATAATGATTTTCCCGCACCTGTGGGTAGAGAAACGAGTAAATCTTTTTTTGCAGGCAAAATTTCATTTAAACATGGATGCTGATAATCATACCAAGGATGTGGATCGCCGCCATCTTCGGGTATCAAAAAGATTCGTTGGAGTATTTCTTTCGCTTCATCAATATTAAAATCGGTATCTGCATTCTCATGCACAGATGAAAAAAACTCTGCCGCAAATTCTATATCTTTAACATAAGCAGCTTCTTTATACCACATTTGAACGCTTTTGGCATTAAGATTTAAACTTTTCTCAATACCATAGTAATCGGTTAGCCTTGTATCGCAAAGGAAGAGTTGCGAATCCGGATTATTATCAAAAAGCATTTTATAGTAATAATCAATAAGCGGTTTGTGTAGTTTAATGAGGGAAAATAAATCATAATCTTTTTGAACCGAATTAATATCGGTTTGATAATCATCTTCATTTTGTTCTTCACTTATTTGTGAACCATCTGAAATTTTCCCCTTCAGCATTTGTAACTTTTCCTGCAACAAAAAACTGTCCCATATAAAATCTAATGGACCAGTATAGTTACTTGAAATTACTTTGTCTAAGGTTTGAAAAGTAGCTATTAACAGCTTATTAGCTGATCCGTGTGTATGCAGTAATTCGACCTGTCTTGCCAATGAAGCTTTTGTATCGGGAATATAGTACCCTTTCCGTCTTGCATAAGCTGACAGTTTTTCAGATTCCAATTCATCGTTTACTATTAGAATTTTAGGATTGTCTGAATTGCCAATGCCTTCAAATAATTTGAATTGATAAACCCAGTAAATTTTCCTGTACAGTGATTCCGGATTTACTCTCTTTTGTTCTGCTATATAACCGGACTTCCTTGCATCTGGTCTTATTATGAATGAATTTGTTTTAGTAATTTTTTCATCTACCCAATCAATATAACAAACCTCTTTAAGACGCAGGGTGTTGATGCAAACCTCAAAATTCAGATTACACCATATTTTAAACTTACCATTCCCTATTTTTTCTAACCAAATATTTTGAACGAATTCAGGAAATTCGGTAATGCCCAATAGTTTACAATGACTTCGCTCAACACTAATGAAACTTTTACCACCTGACATTTGCAACCATATATGTTCATTTTTTAATCTATCAAAAATTGTAGCAAAATCAAAGTCTTGCCCTAATTGTAATTTGCTTATCAGATTATACAATTCATTTCCGACTACAATTATACTTAAATCCGTAATTTGATTTTCATACTGTTTAAGAATTTCAATGTCGGTTGGTTTAATACAAATGGGTTTGTCATTAATATCCCTAAAGTCAAGCTCAATATTATCGCAAATTAACGTTACTTGTTCAGCGCTTAACTTTAATTGTATAGCGATTGGTAGGTGTTGAAAATACGGCTGTAATCCTTTTGAAGTATAAGAATCAACAAACCGCATAAGAATAGCCTTTAGAAGTTTTTCCTCACCAAGTGTTAATTCAATTTTTTCTTTGTTCAAGCAAAATCCCAATGACTTGCTATCAGAATAAAATCTGAAGTCGAATTGATGGGATAGTGTGTTCCATAGAAATTCGGGAGCAATTATTACTTTGTGTCCTTCCTCTGTTATTTTATTTGTAAGTTTAGTAAATGTTTCCTCCGAGATATTCCGGTTTGTAGGATTAGATCGGTAAAATTCATTGGACTGCTTTACAAAATATTCGTAATCTAAGAACTCGCAAATTGGATTGCAGCCAATTTGATTAATTGCCTCAATTGCTTTTAAAGGCAATAATTCTTTAAAAGCAGATGGATTACTTTTTGAACCAAGTATTCGTGATAATTGATTTTTGAATAAACGATAAGTAAGTTCCGTATCTGATTTTGCATTGTGCTGTGTTTTAAGACCGTAACTAAAGCGTTCAGGGTTAAGCAACATTTCTATCTCAAGAGTATCCCAAATAAAATCAGAAGAGGGCCAAGTGCAATGTTTTGCTAAAATCGGTGAGTCAAATTCTTTAATATTCTGACCAATAACTAAAGCACCTGAATTTAAGAGAATTAATAATTCTGAAATCCCCTCTTCCTTATTTTCAAAATCTGCTTCACTTTTTATTCCTAATCTGTTTTTCCAAGCAAACTCATTTATTCTCTCTCCGTTGGATTCTAAGTCGAAACACAAGAAATCAATTTTTGAAAATTCACTTTCAAGTATATTCGAAACATATCTCTCTTGATATTTTGATAACGCAGGAAAAGAAAAGTAATATGGAAGAATTTTATTAGAAGGCTGTTTTTCTATAAAAGCTACTTTTTCCTCAATAGATTTTAACTCTTCAATGTATTGCCTTATGCGATCATCCGATAGTTCTTGTATAAGCCCTTTGTCATGCAATTCAATATAAAACTCATTGTATTTAGTTGTATAATTAGCTTCTTCCAATGCAACGAAAGGGAAAACTGATTTAAATGATTCAAGAAAAGTAGCAACAGTTTCAAGTTCTTCTTTTGTATTGATTTGCCAACCTTTCATTATTAAATACTTATATGATTCTTCAACTTGTTTTGTTGCACCTTGTTCAGAAAGCAGCTTTGCCAATACCCTTTGTAAAGTTTGCCAATCTAAGAACGGTAATATTTCAAAAAGCCAAGAATCAACTTCGGCTTGATTAGAGGGAATTGGTAATTTTTCTAAGTCGCCTTGATTCCATAAAGCAAAACTGATTTTATTTAGTGTTTTTTTCTTTTCTTCAAAAAGTGGTTGTAAGAAAGAAATATTTTTAAAGTTTTTAATCTCCTTATTTATTGCTGTAATAGACTTTTGTTCAAAAATATTTATTACATCAATGGAGATAGAATATATATCAGACTCTTTAAGTTCTGTTTGAAAAGATTCCGTTAACCATTCAAGCGTGCTTAAATCAAAAGTGCTTAAATACTCGTTTAGATGTGATAAAAATTTGACAATGATATTTTTGCAAAAGTTAAAATATTCTGATTTTTGAATTATTTCAGATGGTAATACCGATACTCTCCAGTTAGACGAAGTGTAATATGCTTTTATTATTGCGAAACCGGTTTCATACTTCTCTGTTAAAGCAATTTCTTTTTCTAAATGATTTTGTAATAGCGGATATGCGAAAGATTTTGATTTAGATTCTTTATTAAAAACAAAAGTAGGAATTTTGTTTGATACATTTATGGCTTCTAATTCTCCCGACTTTTTGCTATTGTTAATTGTTTCAAAAATTACAATGTCATCTTTATTAATACCTGATGTTACAAGTTTTGACACATTGACATAGCATTCCTTTTTGTCATCATAACAATACACAAAACCAAATCCTTTAATGTAATCAAAAACCAATACTTTCCCAAGTTTTTTTTGTACATGAGGTAATGGAGGCTGACTTGTAAAATTTAAATTTTGACGAGTATTCTTTATCTTCTCAGTCTCAACAAATTTTTTTTCAGTGATTTCTTTGATGGCAACTGAATTATTATGAGTATTTACCGGCTGTCCTTTCAAAATTTTATCGAGTTTTGACCGAATATCCATTTTAATAAATTTGTTTGTTGTCTTAGAGTCAATATCAACCGCTATTTTAAACAACTCTAAAAGATCTGGGATCTGGTCTTCATTAATGCAGTCAAATTTGGATAAATTAAGCCCAATATGCTTCAATCCTTTTTGCAAATGCTCTATATTTACACTTTCATCGTTTAGTATAGTGGCTAATTCCATTGATTAGTTCAGGTATTTTGATGTTAAATATTTATTGCATTTTATAAAGATCGAAGTTGTATCTATACTAAATTCTATTTCAAACTTGAA
>JAYTIA010000093.1:0-6242 GCA_043732145.1 Saprospiraceae bacterium | reverse complement strand
TCACTCTCGCTGATAAATTATAGATTTTACGCCTTTACTGTTTGGTTGCTTTTTTTCGTAATTCTTAATTCGCGATTGATTTTCTCTTTTCTAATTTCAATCGGGTAGATATATTTTTAATTGTAAAATCATACCGTATTCTTTGAATGGTATTTTTCGTTTTGTGACATCTAAAACGCGATTTTTTTCTACAAAAGTGTATCGCCGGCTTTACTTTTGAAGTCTAATGTGCAATTGGATATTGGTTATTGGTTTTACTCAATAATTTACAACCAATAACTTACAACCAATAACTCATAACCAACAACCAGCTGTTCCCTCCAAGTCGGTTTTTTTACTGCTTCTTAATTTATTTATTAACTAGAAAATTTATTTCAAGATGAACAAACTCAACTTGACTTGGAGTCAGTTCACACTCCTTTTCGCGTTTATTTTTTTAACTTTCAGTGACACGATAATGGCGCAAACTTGCCCCAATGTTACGAGAACAGTTACGAATGCCAAATCAACCAACAGTAATCAATGGGATGATATTGGAATGATTATGAGTAATTTACTTTCAGGTCCTGCCGAAGCTTCTTGGCTTTTCGAAACTGGCGCAACGTTTCAAGAAAACGGCGATGGTACTGCAAAATTAACCGGCACTATGAAACTTTTCGGCGACGCAACGCCGGCACGTCGTTTTGATGTCGTTTTAAATCTTACCGGACGTTCTTATGCAACACCTTCGGGCGGTGCATATAACAATACCGGTGTTCCGACAACATCCTGGTATTATTATCCGCAATTCACGGGTACTTTAACGGGTAAAGATGGTTTAGCAGGCAGTCAACTCTCTGTTTCTCTTTTCATGCACGCATTTCAAGTCGGTATCGGTGCCGACCAAATTTTCGACAGTCAAGAAGATTATACTTTAAATGGAGGTGCAGCATGGTTTTCTTGGAAAATTATTTCTCAACCAACAGATGCTTCTATAGTTTTGCACGATTATGTTCAAGGTTTTTCTGAAGCAGATTTTGCTTTTTTATTGAGCGGAACGCCCACACCGAAATGTAACACCGGTGGCGGAAATACTTGCGGCGCATCAGCAGGAACAGTGGCTTTAAAATATACAACAGTTACGCTTCAAAATGGTGCGGCAACTATTCAAGGACAACCGACCGCGGACAGTAAAATTCCGGCGGGTTCTTTTTCAACTTATGTTTTAACACAAGGTGATAATTTAACGATTGTCGGTGCTAATCCGACAAATTTTTTCACCGTTAATTCGGCAGGTACTTATCGTGTTCATGTTTTAATTTTTGATCCGACGACTTTAGATTTATCTAAAATTCAGTTCGGGACAACTACTGCTGCCCAAGTTGAAGCTCAATTGATTGAAGGTGGCGGAGCAATTTGCGGTTCTTTAAATTTAACGGGTTCAAAAATAGTTGTGAGTTCAGGTCTTTTACCGATTGCCAATAACGACGCAACAACAACGGCTGTCAACACATCGGTAACAATTACTGAATTGACAAACGATGCCGTTAACGGTACTTTGCAACAAGTAACGATTGTTTCTCAACCGGCAAATGGTACAGTGGGTTTGAATACAAACAATCAATTCGTTTATACACCAACCGTAGGTTTTTCAGGAACGGATTCATTCACTTATACAATCACTAATGAAAATGGTATTTCAAACGTTGCTACTGTAACTGTTACAATTCCGGCACTGCAACCGACACCGATAGCAAATCCGGATGCGACAACAACACCGCAAAATACACCCGTTACAATTGCTTCATTGAATAATGACAATTTGAATGGCGGAACAAATCCGGTATTGATGATTGTAAATAATCCTGCAAACGGTACGGCGCAAATAGTGAATGGGCAATTTGTTTACACCCCAAACGCAGGATTTAGCGGAACGGATGTTTTCACTTATAAAATTGTGGCATCCAACGGTACGTCTAATACGACAACGGTGACTGTAACAGTTGATGCTTGTACTTTAAGTTTTGTTACTTCGAGCAAACCTGCGGATATTACATTACAAGTAGCGTGCGGAAAAACTTCTGCCGTTGCTACTTGGACAGCACCGACGGCAACTTCAACTTGCGGTACGCCTGTAATTACTTCTAATTACAAACCGGGTGATGCTTTCGCGATTGGTACAACGACAGTAACTTACACTGCAACATTAAACGGTCAAATAGTAACTTGTTCATTCACAGTAACTGTAACAGGCGATACGCAAGCACCTGTAATCACTTGTCCTGCGAATATGTCTAAATCACCGATACCGAATGCTGCAAATTGTTGGACATCATTTACTTGGGCAGATGCAACGGCAACAGATAATTGCGGCGCAACTGTCACACAAGTTTCAGGTCCGAAAAGTGGTTCTTGTATCAGTTACGGTGTCAGCACTGTAACTTACAAAGCAATAGATTCAGCCGGTAATGCGGCAACTTGCTCTTTCACCATTACAATTAATAAACCTGTTTGTGGGACAGACCGCAACATTCCGGGTTATATGTTTTTGGGCAGCTATAATGGCAGTGATTATTACAAATACATTGTAACCGGTGATCCTAATTATGCAACAGCTTTAAATTTATGTGCTGCTATCGGTGGTCGTTTGCCGATTATTAAAGATGGCGGACAAAATAGTTTCTTGGCAGGAAAACTCGGAACAGGTAATTGTTGGTTGGGTTTAACACGCAGCAATTCTAAATGGCAATGTAGTGACGGTACTTTCCAAGGTTCTTATTTCCACTGGGCTTCCGGCGAACCAAATAATTATGGCGGCAACGAAAACTGTGTTCAGATGTATTCAAGCGGGTGTTGGAATGATGTTACCTGCACGTCAACTAACTGGTGTGTGGTAGAAATTCCTTGCGGCAGTACTGTAAATCCTTGTGACAACGACGTTATGCCACCGACAATCGTTTGTCCGGCAAATATGACCAAAACGCCGACAAATAATGTTACTTGTTGTACAAGTTTTACTTGGGCTGATGCAACTGTAACTGATAATTGTGGTACAGCAGTTTGTGTTCAAACAGCGGGTCCGAAAAGTGGTTCTTGCATCGGTTATGGTGTTAGCACTGTCACTTACAAAGCAACAGATACAAAAGGCAACTTCGCAACTTGTTCTTTCACAATTACTGTAAACAAACCTGCACCGGTAATTGACCCGACTAAATGTTATAAAATAGTGAACAAACATTCAGGAAAATGTTTGGAAACAAATGGCGGTTCTTATTCTGCTCTGGCTAATTGTGTTCAAAATACTTATAGCGGCAACAATTGCCAAAAATGGAACTTCACGCCGACCACCAACGGTTGTTTCAAATTGCAAAACGTTCAAAGCGGTAAATATTTGGCTTGTAATAATAATTGGAACGGTGCGCAAGTATGTCAAAACAATTACGAAAATTCCGGTCAATGCGATTGGAGAGTCGAATTGAATGCTGACGGAAGCCACACATATAGAAACCTTTCTTGCGGAAGAGTTGCGGATATTTCAGGTGCATCAAAAGATAAAGGTGCAAGTTGTATTTCTTATGACTCAAAAGGTACAGATAATCAAAAATGGGATATTGAAGAAGTAGAATCACCAAGAACTTCAAATTGCGGTTGGTATTGTTATCACGCACAATCTTCAAAAGTATTTGAAGCAAGTGCATCTGCTGAAGCGACACGTAATCGCGTTGATTTTACAAATAACTTAGGTTATGAAGTGGATTACTTTACGGTTCAAAAATTAAACGTAGCTACAAGCGAATTTGAAAAAATAGCTATCATAAATAATAAAACTTCGGACAATTCACTGCAAACATATTCGGTTTATGACGCAAAACCCTCTGAAGGTGATAATTTTTACCGTGTAGAAATTACAAACTTAGATGGACAAAAATCAACTTCAGAATTGCTTAAAGCGAATTTTTCGAAAACGATAGGCATCAATGTTTATCCAAATCCTGCAAATGATTATATCGAAGTAGATATGAAAGAGCTTGCGGGCAGCAACGTGACGATTACTTTATTCAATCAAATCGGTGTAGCGGTTATGTCGCACACGGTTGAAAAAGCTAATGCCGGCGTAACTGAACACTTTGATATAAGCACACTTGGTAACGGTCAATATTTGTTGCGCGTTTCATCAAAAGATAAACGCGATGTGACAAAAGCGATTTTCAAAAATTGATAGTTGATGATTGATTAATTTTTTACGGATTGAAATATGTTTAGTAGCCTCTATCGGTGTAATGTCGAGAGGGGCTTTTTTAATTTTCAAAAAAAAATTCAAAAAAGAATTTATAAAAAATAAAACTAACCAACGAACCGGCTAAAAACTTGTGACGTTTAACGATTTCATACGTTATATAAGTAAGCAGTAGAGATCGTGCTGTTCACTTTTCTTTTGTAAAAAAGAAAAAGATAATGAATACCGAAATACAAAGAATACATTGTCCGTTGTACGTCCATTTTTCATTTTTCATTGTTCATTATTTACCCAAACCGTTGTATTTTCTTTAACATTTAATTAAAATTGGGCGATGGAACTTTTTTGGCAACTAATTTGTAATTATACAATAACGAAACTTATCAAAAGAAAACTTTTTTGTCCTTAAACCGTATTTTACAATTATAGTCACAGAACTTACTTAAAGACTCGAAGAGATGCGTCAATTAAAAATTACTAACAAAATTACCAGTCGTGAGAGTGTCGCACTCGACAAATATCTCAACGACATCGGTAAAATCTCAATGCTTTCTGCGGATGAAGAAGCAGATTTAGCACGTCGCATTCGTGCCGGCGATGAAAAAGCATTGGAAAGAATGACAGAAGCCAATTTACGTTTCGTTGTATCAGTGGCAAAGCAATATCAAAATCAAGGTTTGACTTTGAGTGACCTTATCAACGAAGGTAACGTAGGTTTGATGAAAGCTGCGCGCCGTTTCGACGAAACAAAAGGGTTTAAATTTATTTCCTATGCTGTGTGGTGGATTCGCCAATCTATTTTGCAATCTATCGTTGAACACAGCCGTATTGTGCGTTTGCCTTTAAACAAAGTGGGTTCTTATAATAAAGTCAATCAAGCATACATTGGTTTTGTTCAAGAATTTGAACGCGAGCCTAGCAACGAAGAATTAGGTGAACTTTTGGATATGACACCGAAAGAAATCTCCAATATGTTGCGCTCAAACACACGTCATGTTTCTATGGATTCTCCGCTTGGCGGCGAAGACAGCGATGCGACAATGCTTGATGTGTATGTTAGCACAGACGATATTGCTCCGGACAGTGAACTATTAGATGAATCTTTGCGCGAAGAAGTGCGTCAAGGTTTATCAATTCTTTCGGATCGCGAAAAAGATGTTATTTCTGCTTATTACGGCTTAAACGAATTTAAAGCCTTGACTTTGGAAGAAATCGGCGAGCTTTATGGTTTAACACGCGAACGTGTTCGACAAATTAAAGAACGCGCTATTCGTCGCTTACGCAAATCGTATAACAGTCCTGATATGAAATCGTATTTGTAGAAATGGGGAGGATGAATGAGGAATAAAAAAATCGCGTAAAGAATTATTTTCTTTACGCGATTTTTTTATTCTTGAAATTTTTAAATAAGCCTTATAAAGCCGTAGGTTGTTCAAAAAATTCATTGAAATGAATAGTTTTTCTGTTTTTAAACCTAAAAACCATTGTCCATTTGACAGAGAACTTCTTTGCATCGCTTAATCTTGTATATTCGAACAAACCCAAAACATTAACTTCATTGTCTTTTTCAAAGAAATTGAGCGGCAAAAAATTTGTAATTAAAACCGATTCTTTTAAACTGCCGAAGAAATTGTACAATTCTTTTTGTCCGTGATAAACATTAGCTTTGAGCATCGGATTGAGATGAGAATCCCAAACTACGTTTTCATCAAGCATACTTACCAAGCCGGGTATATCTCCTTTTCCGAAATATTGATAAAGGGCGATGACATTCGGAATATTTGAATTTGGATTAGGCGGCGGTACCGCTCCTAACTGCATCATTAGCCCGAGTGCATTAGCTTGAGTCCATTGAACCGTAGCTGAGCCCTTGTCATTAAATTCAATAACCGAAATCAAATCCATTGAAACATCTTTGTTCGTTGCCGGAATACCGTTGAACATACCGGTTTGCTTACCCGTAAAGGTGGCTAATACCGTTACTTTATTTCCGGAAGACATAATCCGATTAATTGTATGTTTAGAC
>JAYTIA010000092.1:0-2337 GCA_043732145.1 Saprospiraceae bacterium | reverse complement strand
GCAAAAAAAACTTTTTGGTTGTTGTTCGGGCATCTTTCTTTAAAGAGTATTGAAAACTTAAAAGTCGGACAAAAAATAAAACGCGGTGAAAAAATTGCCGAACTCGGCGAACCGCACGAAAACGGCGGCTGGTCACCGCATTTGCATTTGCAGTGCATCACAGACTTAGGAAATTGGTGGGGCGATTTTCCGGGTGTGGCGACGGTATCGGAAGCAGAATATTACTTAAAAATTTGTCCACCGGTTAGCTTTCAGCCTTCAGCTATCAGGATTCAGCTTTCTACAAACTATTTTAGCAGTTGATATCTGAAAGCTCATATTTTAAAGCTAAATTTCGCATGATTTTTGCAGCAATTAATTGATAATTGACAGTTAATAATTGACAGTTGACAACGACAAAATATTATCGGCGTTGTCAATTGTCAACTGTCAATTGTCAATTAGAAAATTTGCCCATGAACAATGAAACTTTAGAAGATAAATACCGAAAAGTATTGCGTCAGCGCATTTCTTTGGAAGGCGATTTGGCAGCGTTGCGCCAACAGACCGCAGAGCGGTTGCGACTGTCCGAAAAAAAATCAAAAAAATATCTATTGATTTTGTTGTTCACGCCGTTTTGTCTTTTGTTTTTCCAACCTCGAAAAACACACGCAACGTTGTTGCAAAATCAATTGACGCTTAAAAAAGACAGTCTTGATTTACTGCAACAAAAAATACAAGTTTTAGAAAACTGTAAAGCTAAGTGTGTCGTTTACGTGACGCAAAGCGGCGATAATTTGGCGCATCTCGGCGAATTATTTTACAACGATTCCCTATCCGGCAAGCAAATTGATGCGGATAATCACTTGAATATGCCTTCGCTTCAAAAAACGATGCTGGCAGGTGATACGATTTATATTTATTATCGATAAGATTCAACCCATCAAGCCATGCCTCTTTCCTTCAACTCCAAATAACGATTAATGGTGTTCGCCGTTAAATCTTCCGGAGTCGTTAAAATCGTTTGAATACCATAATGTTGGAGTTTATTGTAAATACTTTTTTTATCGTCAATATATTGTCGTGCAATGGTTTGGGTGAAAATATCGTCGGTAGTTTTTGCAGGATTTTTTTCAAAATCTTCTACTTCCGTGTTCCTGAAAAACACCACCAATAAAAGATGTTGGCGATTGATGAGGCGCAACAAAGGCAAAACGCCCTCCATAGCGGTTTCACTTTCAAAATTTGTGAAAAGTAAAATTAGGCTGCGCGTTTTTATCAATTGTCGAACGGAGCGGTATAATATCGTGTAGTCGGCTTCACCTTTTCCCGGTACTTCCTTATACAAAGCATTTAAAATCAAAGGCAATTGTTGTGTCGCATCGTCGGCAGCTAAGGACGAACCGATTTTATCGGAAAAGGAAATCAATCCGGCTTTATCTTTTTTTCTTAAAATTATATTCGATAGAGCTAAAACGGCATTGATGGAATAATCGAGCAAGGTGAGTTCATTGAAAGGTGCGTGCATGACGCGACTTTTATCAATAATGCAATACACTTGCTGCGAGCGTTCATCTTCGTATTGATTCACCATCAAAGCATTAGCGCGACTCGATGCTTTCCAATTTATTGATCTAAAATCATCGCCGGCTACATAATTTTTTATTTGTTCAAACTCGTAACTGCTGCCCAATCTTCTAATTTTTCGCGTGCCGGCTTGTTGTGCGATGCGTCGCATGGTTTTTAATTCAAACTGCCGCATTTGTATGACCGAAGGATAAGTTGGTACATTCACTGGCTCTGCACAAACAAACAAGCGTTGCAAAAATCCCAATTGCGTTTCTGTAAATATATTTAGCTGACCGAAAGCATATTGCCCGCGTTCTGTCGGGCGCACTTCATACTTCAGTTGTTGCGTTTCGTCAGGTTTGAGTTGTGCCGATAATGAAAAATCGCGGCGTTGCAATTGAAACGGCAATTCATCAATGATAGAAATTTTTAACTGAAATTTTGCTTTACTTTTTACAATCAACCGAATACGATTCGCATCGCTCAACGACAATAATTTAGGTGTTAGACGTTGTGCTTCAACTTGATTTTTTTTATAGAAAAGCAAAACGAAATCGGCAACAATTAAAAAAACTGCAACGACAAAACACACTTTTGCCAATGTATAAAAAAACGGAAAAGGAAACGCCAATAAAAAAAGCGTCATTACGGCTCCGAACAAGAAAAAAAACCGCTGCGTTAGGAAAAGTTGCTTCATAAAGTAAAATTACGAATTAAATTACGAACCGGCTATAACCTTCTGCGAAAAACTAAAATCTCGTCGAGGGTTTATTGAATGATAATTGGTTC
>JAYTIA010000091.1:0-2341 GCA_043732145.1 Saprospiraceae bacterium | reverse complement strand
TTCTATAAAACAGACTTCTATTATTCTCGGTTTTTTTAACATGAACCAAAGATAAATGATGAACAATACATGATGGCTGATGAATCTCTAATAATTTGAAATTTTCGTCGAATAGTCGCAATAATTTTATAAATTTGCAACAAGCAAAGAAATTCTAATTCTTAAACTATGTAGGCATATATATGACACAGCTCACATAGTTTTTTTAATTCTTAATTCTTAATTCCTTTATCGTGCCTGCCATAAAAACATTTCTCATTGCCAAAGACGGCACAAAATTATACACACAATCTTGGAATTTACTGACACCTAAAGCAGTCATTGCGCTCGTTCATGGTTTCGGCGAGCATATCGGCAGATATGAACACGTCGCTAATTTTTTTAATCGCAACGGTTATGCGGTACAAGGTATGGATTTTCGGGGATTCGGACAAAGTGAAGGTAAGCGCGGACATACGCCGAGTTATAATACTTTTCTCGACGATTTAGACATCTTTATCGCCGATGTAAGAAAAAACCACTCGAATTTACCCGTTTTTTTATACGGACATTCAATGGGTGGTGCGATAGTTTTGAGTTATGAGATTGAAAGACATCCGAAATTATCCGGTGTAATTGCATCCGGACCTTTAATTGAATTGGCATTTAAACCTAATCCGGTAACTTTATTTGCCGGCAAGTTGTTTCGAAAATTGGCTCCGACATTTACACAAGCGGGCGGCGTTATTCCTAATTTAATTTCACGTGATCCGGAAGTAGTGGCAAAATATATTGCCGACCCTTTAATACATAATAAAATCACTGCCGAAGCCGGCATTGGTATTCTTGAACGCGGTGCATTTTTAAATAATTTTTCAGGAAAAATGCTAATGCCTACGCTTATTTTGCACGGCACAGATGATAAACTCACTTCTTTTCCCGCATCGGAAGCGTTTGCAAAACGTTTGACGGGAGATGTGACGTTTAAAAAGTTTCAAGGTCTGTACCACGAAATTCATAATGAACCCGAAAAACAAGAAGTATTGAGTTATATTTTAGGTTGGTTAGACTCCAAAATCCAAAATCCAAAATTGTAAAATGTTAGAAGGTATTGTCATCAAATCAACGGGAAGTTGGTACAATGTACGACGCAAAGACACAAACGCAGTCGTGCAGTGCAGAATTAAAGGAAAATTTCGTTTAAAAGAAAAAAATTTAACCAATCCGGTGGCAGTCGGTGATGTGGTATCTTTTGACTTAGAAACGGATGGACATGGTGTAGAAAGCTCGGGTATCATTCATAAAATTCACGACCGAAGAAACTATGTGGCACGTCAATCGCCCCGCAAATTGCACGAAATTCATTTATTGGCGGCAAATGTGGATCAAACCGTTTTGTTTTCTACGATTGTTGAGCCGACAGTAAAAGTCGGTTTTATTGATCGTTTTTTATTGATGACAGAACCCCACGACATTCCTACGGTTATTGTTTTCAATAAAAAAGATATTTATGATAAAGTTGCACTGGCAGAATATGATTATCTGAAAAATATTTATGTGCCCATTGGTTATAAAACGCTGTTAGTATCGGCAGTTACAGGTGAAGGTTTAGATGATTTGCGCGATTTGTTGAAAGATAAAACTACTTTATTAGCCGGACAATCGGGCGTAGGAAAATCAAGCGTCGTGAACACAATGCAACCGCAATTAGATTTACATACCGGAGAAATTTCCGATTATTCGGGCAAAGGTCAACACACTACGACTTTTGCGGAAATGCACCCTTTGAGTTTCGGCGGTTATTTAATTGATACACCGGGCATAAAAAACTTGTCGTTCAATAATTTAGAACCGATGGATGTAACGCATAATTTTAGGGAGTTTTTCCAACTCTCAAAAAATTGTCGTTTCGGTGGTTCTTGTTCGCATATTAACGAACCTGGTTGCGCTGTACTTGATGCACTCAAAAAAGAAACAATTAGTGACTCGCGTTATCAAAATTATTTGAAAATCTTAGATGAGATTGGTGATATTAATTTTTGGGAACGGAATGAATGATTAGTTTATTGTTAATTGGTAATTAGCACCTTGCGAACTTTGCAAAGCTGTATATTTTTTTAAATTTTGAGTGACTCTAAACAGTTACATTTTTTTGGGAAATCTTTTTTGAATTTTTTTTGAAAATTTTTTTTGAAAACGAAAATATTTTTTGATTTCTCCGTTAAATGATTATCTCAAACATTTAAGTTGGAGAAAAAAAAATTCCATGACATACAATTTTGAAAAAACTAAATTTATTGGCTGCATTTCCATTTTCTTATTTTTTTGGACGACAAAAATTTTCGCGGAAAAAAATACATTA
>JAYTIA010000090.1:0-6265 GCA_043732145.1 Saprospiraceae bacterium | reverse complement strand
AAATTTGATTTCCTAATTGTAATTGAGCGAAGTAAAAACCTGCATTAAAATTATTGACATCAACTTTAAGCGTTTGTAATCCTTGCGATAAATTAATTTTTTGAGTTGAACTCACCGCACCGGTGACTGAAAAAATGCGCACTTCAACGTTATTGATGGCGATGTCACTATCAATGACTAATTCAACTTCTTTGCCAACAACCGGATTAGAGACAATAGACAAGCGTATATTTTTTCCATTATCGGTTTCTACAATACTGGAAGGCAATAAATATTGTTTAGAAAAAACGATATTACCGGTACTTGAACCGCCAAAACTTTTAAAAATAAGTTTATAAATTTTCCCGTCGCTGCGTTTCACGAAGTAGGTCGTTGCATTTGCAACTAGGTATTGATTGGTCGCCATGTTATATGTTTTCCAATCATAACCAATTGTGTTTATTAATCCGGAAAAATTAGCACCGGCAAAAGAATTACTTGCAGTATCCTTTCCGACAATTTTTGCTACCGTTGCATCCGGATGTTGTAAAACGCCGGTAAGCGTATAATTTTGAAGCGTGCCGCTTGTCGGATTGGGCGTTAAACCGTTATACCTTAAAAAAGTAATATCCCAATCAGAAGATTTTGGTTCACGATCTATCGGTGCATTAGTTAAAAATGAAAAATAGCCAAATGTTTTACCGGAAAAATTTATTTTATTAAATGTAAATTTCTGCTCGTTGGTTCCATCTAAATTCGCTTGACGAAAAGTAAAAGTCGTATCGTAAGAAAGTTTATCAACAATAAATTTTTTCAAAGTACCGTCTGATAATTGAATGATATAAACACTATTTCCGGTAACATTATGTGTCGCTTGATTGTAACCACCCCAACCGTAATTAAAAAAATTATCGCCTGTCCGATTAAATGCACCGATAGACCACGATGTATCCGAGTTAAATTGTTCCCGTGTGAAAATACCGGCAGTATCCACAGTCGCCCAATTTGCAGCAGTTGTTTTTGTAAGATATAGATGCAAATTATTAACGGGATTAATAAAAATCGCTGCTTCGCGTGAACGTAAAAAAAACGCTAAATCCCAATTATTAGCCAGTGATGTTGCTTTTGCCCCTGTCTGCAAATTGTACCAAACTTGTTGCGTATAACCGGCACCGAGTGATACCGAATCAGTTTGTGAGACAACCTTAGATGTGAATAATAGTGAGAAAATGCACAGCAAAAAACAACGAAAGGGAGGTTTAAAATTTTTCATAAACTTCAGTTATTAAATAATTGTAAAGAATTTTAGCATAACTTTTATCTTTTTCGACGCGCTTGAACATCGAAAATCGAAAGAGATTTTAGAAATTATTTTAAAAAATTAATTTAAAGCCGGCACTTAAACAATTAATAATGAACAATCTTACTACACATTTATTGTCAATAATTTCATTTATTCACTTATCAAAGCCTTTTAAATTCAAATCTAGGATATCCTTTTGTACCTTTTTCATCATAAAAACCGGTAAAACGCAGTTTGTAAAAAAAATTATTTCTGTCATTAATGACATAATTATAATGTAGATTTACGGTGTAAACATTGTTCGCATATTGCTTCCAGTCATATCCTATAACATCAGGTTGAGCTTTGAGTTGAAAAGTTTTCGCCACATTAATGTCAATTTTATTGAAATCAAGTGTTGAGTCCACTGCGGCTCTTATTTGAGAAGGGTTGAGAATCGCTCCGCTGACGAGATAAGCGAGATAAGGTTCTTTAAAAGTATTGATATATTGTGTGAATTGAAAATCCCAAGTATTTTTAGGTGGTTCAACGCGCACCATGTTATTGGTCGAGAATGAAAAGTAAACACGATTGAAAGTAGAATCTTTTTTCACAAGAGCCGTCGTAAAGTTTTTTTGGTTTTGTTCGGCGTAAGTAATTTTATATGTTTGTTTGTCTATCACTTCAAACCTAATGCGAATCAAAGGTTGCGGGTCGCCGTTAATATCGTAACCTCTATCAATCCAAAAACAATTTTTTGAATTGAGTACATTCCCGATAGCTAACGAGTCTGAATTATTAGAAGCATCCCAAGCCTTATATTTAGAAAATCCGGAAGTATCATTTAATTCAAAAATATCTTTTTCGTTTGTTTTCAATGCATACATAAAATTAGCTTGGTTCAAATAAACATTTGAGCCGTTGTCACTGGCATCGAAAGCAATATCCCAAACGAATTTACTATTAGTGCTAATAACAGAATCATTCAGTAAAGAATAAAAAACTTGGTTATGATAATCGGAACTTAACGCAATGACGCGTGTTTTTAAATTACCACTGTCATGAGGTTTTACGGCGATTTCTTCTTTTATGCAACTCGTTGCTGAGAGCATAAAAAAAGCGGCACAGGCGAATTTAATCGCCCGAAGCCGCCCAACCTTCAAAACACTAATACTTAAATCTTTTAGCATGATTGCCGTTATAATTTAGGTAGTAATGCGCAGTAAAAGTTCACTTAAACAGTACTGCAAAGTTAAGTAAGTCTGCGCAAAAAACTACAAATGAATATCAAATTTTACAAAAAAATTTCTTCCGGTTGCTATACTTGTACCGCCGTCGCTTGAACTGTGTACAGAAAGAGCTGTACCGACAATTTTAGAGGTCACATTTCGCACATCTAAAATATTTTTTACACCCAGCGTTGCACCTATTTTATTATTAAAAAACTTTTTTGATACACCGGCATCTACTAAATTATAACCTTCAATAAATGAAGGTTGAACTTTACTCTTGCTATCTAAATCATAACTTACGAAACGGTCTGTATGTTTAAACCATACATTGAAAGTCATATCAAGACGTTTCAAAGTGTAGTAAATTTGTGCATTAGCATCCAAAGAAGTTGCCTCTCTTATCGGATTGTTAGTATAGCTATAAACACGATTGGTGAAAAACACGCCCGCAGAAAAAGTTAATTGTTTTATTGTGATTTCTCCGGTTAATCTGCCACCTTTTGTTTGATAATGATCTACATTGGTATAACTGTAAGCATTGGAGGTGCTATCAATAGATTTCAATTTTATAAAATTATTTACATCATTATAAAATCCGCCAATTTCTACTTTTAAAGCCGAGTTAGTTTTTACTTTTTTGAAATGTAAGGAAGCCAAAAAATTTTGACTGTCTTCCGGTTTTAAATTCGGATTGCCTAATATGTTGTGATTAATATCAACAAAATAAAAATAAAGTTCTTTCAATTCCGGTGAGCGAAAACCTTTGCCCCATGAACCGCGTGCCGTCCACTCCGGCGCAAAATCCCATTTTATATTCAAATTTGGTATAAACGGAATTTTATAAGTCGTATTAAAAGCCACTCGAAAAGCCGGTTTTATACTCAAAGATTGAAATATACCCGGTAATTTTATTTCCGAACTTGCAAATAAAGCATAATCACCAATAAAATTATTAGTAGTGCGTATGCGTAAGCCTGTACCGGTTTCTTGTCTAAAATCTAAACCGGTTTCAAAACTGAAAATATTATTGACATTATTGGTGTAAATTGCTCGCAAAATATTATCGTAGAAGCGTGTTGTATCTTGACTGCCAGTTGTTTGAACAATTGACTCGGATAAATTTACCAAATCACGGTAATATGAATTTTTTAGGCGTTTATAAAATTCGTAACCCGTTTGTACATCAATTTTACTTTTTTCATTGACGATATAAGTACCGTTGAAACTTGTATTCCAACGATCTACAGTGTAGTGGTCGTCGAAAGCATTTTCACGATATGGCAAAATGGGTTGTCCGCGATTTAATAAATATTCATTAAAGTAATTACCATCAATCGAATAAGTAAAGCGATTTTTATTTTTTTCAGAACCGTTGTTTCCCGAAAAGCGCGCACCGGCATTGTATTGTATTTTAGGTTTCCAATCTTGATAACGCGAAGTATCAACGCTTGACCAACCGCCAAAATAATTTCTGCCGGCGTTAATGGTTATTTGGTTATTGTCATTTAACTTATAATTAGCCACTGCACCTGCGTTAAAGCGTCCGACACTTTCTGCGTAACCCGTCAGGAGAGCCTCAAAATCTCTATCAAATTTTTTTTTAGTGATAATATTTATCGTTCCACCCAAAGCATCAGTTCCATATTGTGCCGATAATGGACCTTCAACAATTTCCAAGCGTTCCACATTAAGTAAACTCAATTGCGATAAATCAATATTGCCATTCAACTTGCCGATAACAGGAAATCCATCCACTAAAACTTTTATATTATTACCGGACAAACCATTTACATTCGTTTGCGTGCCGGCGATGTTATCTTGAATGATATTAAAATTACCTTGAAATTTGAGTGCGTCACCTACATTTTGTACGCCGACAGTTTGAAGTTTATCTATATTCAGTATCCGTACCGGATTAATACTTTTATCAATACCTGTTGCTTTATAATTTGCAGTCACTACAACTTCATCAATAAGTTTTACAGAATCGGTTTGCGCTTGAACACCAACTATGCTTAAAACAAAAATGACTAAAGAAAAGATTGTAAATTTAATTCTCATGAGACTGTCAACAATTATTTTTTTATCTTGTTAATGCAAAACTATGCTGCTAATGCACATCAAAAACAATAATCATCCGATTTTACTATGTTTTTACATTTTCTCACTGCTTGCGACGACTGTTAATTCTTAGGAACGTGAAATAAATAATAACCCCTCCCTCGAATTTACTCCGAGACAGGGGTTATTTGAAAAATGCGTGGTTTAATTATTTCTCCATCGCCGTTAATTCTCTGCGATTACTAATTTCGCCTTTGGAATCTAAGTTAACCGATTTAATTATACCGATGCCCGGCGATAGCCATTGATTAACTTTTATTGTGCGCTTCACCATCATATTAATATCTATATCGTAAGAGATTTTGTAGCAATCGAAAGTACCGGCAGTAGTAGTGATAGTTTCTTTGGCTTGAACTTTTCTATTTTTAATTAAAAATTTGCCGGTAAACATGGTTGTACCATTCATACCTACTTTCATTTCCATATTGGCATCCGGTAAAGATTTGCCCACTTCAATTGTTGGAGGGTAAGACATATTGTCGCCACTCATAGTAATTTCCATATCTTTCATTTTACCCGCCATTTCATTCATCATTATTGTTGACAAATCGAGTTTCAATTCACCATTTTCGCATTTTACTATAAATTCTTTTGGCGGCGTTATTTCTTTGCCTTTTTCGTCTTTACTGCTCGTCGTTACAGTGGCTTCAAAACCCGTGTCTGTATTTTTAATAGTTTTGACGCTTTGTTCTTGAATAGATTTGATTTTGTCCTTACCGTCGTAGGTGGTGTAAGTTAATTTCTTGTCTTGTTTAGGATAAAAAAAATTGTTAGAACATAAATTTGATTGGGCTTTTATACCGGAACCTGCTAAACAAAAAAAAGCAACACAGAAAATTAAAAGGCGAGATTTCATTTTTTTTATTTTTTTTTATTTTTTTAAAATTTTATCAAATCAAAAGTAGGAAAAAGTTTTTTTATAGGCAAATGATTAACGTTTTGTTTATAAAATCAATGTTTTTAATGAAAATTTCTAAACCACATAGTCACATAGAAGTGATAAAATAAATAAACTATGTGACTATGTGGTAAAAAAAATCGTAGATCAGACTCACGCTACTTTTAATTTTTTGAACATAGATTTCTTCACATGACGTTCAGCATAATCAAGCGTGAGTTCAAACGAAGAAACGTTTTTTTGTGAAGGCATTTCAAACATGAGATCTGTCATAATTGCTTCGCAAATTGCGCGTAAACCGCGTGCGCCCAGATTATATTCTAAAGCCATACCGGCAATAAATTGAACAGCGTCATCTGAAAAAGTAAGTTTCACACCTTCCATCTCAAATAGTTTTTGATATTGTTTGAGAATGGCATTTTTTGGTTTCGTCAGAATATTTACCAAAGCTTCCAAATCCAAAGGTTCGAGATATGTGAGTACCGGCATACGTCCGACGAGTTCGGGAATTAATCCGAAACTGCGCAAATCTTGAGGAATGATGTACGATAACAAATTATCTCTATCCACTTTTTCTTTCATGTCAGCATTAAAACCAATCACTTGTGTATTCAGACGTTTGGCAATTAATTTTTCTATACCGTCGAAAGCACCGCCGCAAATAAATAAAATATTTTGCGTATTTATCTTCACCATTTTTTGATCCGGATGCTTTCTGCCACCTTGTGGCGGCACTAAAACTTCAGCACCTTC
>JAYTIA010000089.1:0-6269 GCA_043732145.1 Saprospiraceae bacterium | reverse complement strand
TGTCGTACCGTTCATGAATAAAGATTTGCATTTTACTTACGAGACATTTCGAGATAAATTGTTGCCGGGCAGCGACGAAGAATGGCGCATAACCATCTCTGGCGAAAAAAAAGAAAAGATGGCAGCAGAAATGGTCGCGGCAATGTACGATGCTTCACTCGATCAATTTGCTGCAAACAATTGGAGTTTGGATTTATATCCTTCGCGTGGTGCGCAACTATCATTTAATACGCATAGTTTCGGCAGCAGTCGTTCAAATCCTTTTTATCATTATTCTAATGAAGGTAATGAATATGATGGACCACGCAATTATCCGAGTTTGAATTGGTTTGGGTTAAGTTTTGGCGGATTTTACGGTGGCGGCGTTGTCATGAGATCAATGGCTGCACCAATGGTAAAATCTAATCGCGATAATGCTGCTGGCACTATCGTTTTGCAAGAAGATACAAATGCTTTGAATGAAGTTGTTGTTACAGGTTATTCAGCAAATCAAAAAGCAAAACAAGTTACAGCATCAGTAGCTACTACAAGATATACTCCTCCTACTGTAACTTGCGGTGAAACATTTGAAAATAAACCACCCACTGATTTCTCCCAAATAAAATCACGCACGAACCTCAACGAAACCGTATTTTTTTATCCGAATTTAATGACGGATAGTGCGGGTAATGTGGTGGTGAAATTTAAAATGAATGAAGCACTCACGCGGTGGAAATTTTTGGCATTAGCCCATACAAAAGATTTAAAAGTGGGTGTAAGTGAAAAATCAATCGTCACACAAAAAGATTTAATGATGATTCCGAACACACCGCGTTTTGTAAGAGAAGGTGATGCGATGGAATTGAGCGCGAAAGTGACAAATCTTTCAGATAAAACTTTAAACGGTGAAGCTCAACTACAATTATTTGATGCGCTTACTCTTAAACCGTTGGCATGGAACGTCATTGAGGCTTCAAGCCTCAACGACGTTAAAAAATTCTCGATTAAACCCGGCGAAAGTGCGCCATTGTTTTGGAAAATAAAAATACCAAATAACGGCGCGCAAGCATTGACATTGCGTTACGTCGCAAAAGCCGGCGATTTTAGCGATGGTGAAGAAGTGACGATTCCGGTTTTAACCAATCGTCAACTCGTGACAGAAACAATGCCGATGAATGTGCGCGGCGGTACGACAAAAACTTTTAATTTTAAATCATTAAGCGAAGCGGATAAATCACCGACGCTGACGACGCAAAAATTAACTTTAGAGTTTACGCAAAATCCGGCGTGGTACGCGGTGCAAGCACTGCCGTATTTGATGGAATATCCTTATGAATGTACCGAGCAATTATTTGCACGCTATTACGCCAACACACTTGCAACGAATGTAGCGAACAGTCACCCGAAAATAAAAGCAGTTTTTGATCGCTGGCGAACGATTGATGTGGAGGCTTTAAAATCAAATTTATCAAAAAATCAAGAATTAAAAACCGCATTGCTCGAAGAAACCCCTTGGGTTTTACAAGCGCAAAGCGAAGAAATTCAAAAGAAAAATATCGGTTTGCTATTTGATTTAAATAAAATGGGTAATGAAGCACAAAACGCACTCAATAAAATGCACGACAGACAGCAACCGGACGGCGGTTATTCATGGTTTCCCGGCGGTCGCCCGAGTTGGTTTATTACACAATATATTGTTTGCGGTTTCGGGCATTTAAAATCGTTGGGTGTAATCAAAAGAGACATCGGACAACAGATAACGGACGACAGACAACAAACAATCAAAGATGTTAAAAATGAAATGATTACAAAAGCGATTCATTTTTGCGACACTGAATTTGAAAAAAATTATGCGGAATTAGAAAAAATGTTTACAGAAAAAACAATTAAACGCGAAGACAATCATTTGTCGAATTTAGATTTACAATATCTATATGCAAAAACATTTTTTCCGGACAGCGCGTCAAAACCCAAAACGCCGGCGTATAATTATTTTATGGCACAAGCCGAAAAATATTGGTTAAGTCGCAGCATTTATGAACAAGCGATGATTGCATTGATTATGAAACGCACCGGCAAATCGGCTGTAACTGACGGAATTGTCGCTTCGTTGAAAGAACGCGCTATGAATAACGACGAACTCGGAATGTATTGGAAAAGCGATTGGGGTTATCGTTGGCACGAACAACCGATTGAAACACAAAGCATGATGATTGAACTTTTCAATGAGGCCGGCGACCAAAAAGCGGTAGATGATTTGAAAGTCTGGCTTTTAAAAAACAAACAAACCAATGCGTGGAAGACGACAAAAGCGACATCGGAAGCGGTGTATGCACTTTTAAAAACCGGTGGTCAGTGGTTAGATGGTGATACGAATGTGGCTATCAAAATCGGCGGACAAGATTTGGATGTCAGTCAAATAAAAAAAGAAGCGGGTACGGGATATTTCAAAACGGACTTGGTGAACAACGGACAACAGTCGACGAACAACGGAAATAAAAATTATGCAGGATCAAGTCGAGATCTATCCAATGTTATCGTTTCTAATCCGAATAATGTTGTCGCGTGGGGTGCGATGTATTGGCAGTATTTTGAAAATTTAGATAAAATAAAAACGTTTAAAGCAACACCTTTGACGATTAATAAAAAATTATTTTTAGCATCGAACACTGACAAAGGTGAGATAATATCGCCGATAATAGAAACAACAAGTTTGAAACCTGGTGATAAAATAAAAGTACGCATAGAATTGCGCGTGGATAGAGACATGGAATTTGTACACATGAAAGATATGCGTGCGGCAGGATTTGAACCGATAAATGTTTTGAGCAGTTACAAATATCAAGGCGGTTTAGGCTATTACGAAATGACACGCGATGCAGCGACGAATTTCTTTTTCGATTATTTGCCGAAAGGTACGTATGTTTTTGATTATCCGCTCTTCGTCAATCATCGCGGCGATATGTCAAACGGTATCACAACTATTCAATGTATGTACGCGCCGGAATTTACTTCACATTCGGAAGGGGTTAGAGTTGTAATTGGTAAATGAATTTGGACTCACTGATAATGGACTTACTGACGATGGACTTTTCTATTGCCGGAAGTCCATAGTCAATAAGTCCATTATCAGTGAGTCCAAATTCATTTCAGAAATTTTTTTTGAAAATAACTGCGCCAAACAATCATATCAGCACACATGAAAGCCAATTCTTTCAACGACATTTGAATACTGACAATGCGCCTGTCGAAACTTTCGGTACGCGCATTGTTGGTTTTAAAAAGAATATCTTCAGATATATTTCCCCACCGGTATGAAGGCATAATACACACCAACATCCCGGAAAAAGCCGACGGTAAAATTAAACTCGAACCATGAATACCAATTGATACAACGCTTTCCGCATAAATTTTGCAGGTTTTTATTTCACCGGCATCATCGAATTGTTCGACGCGCCAATCTTCGATAAAATCAGGAAACTTAAATGATTTTCCTAATCCTGCTACTGTAAAACGAAAATCAGTAGTTGGTAATTGGTTTATAGGTGATTGGTTTATTGGTTTATCAGTAATGAGTGATGGACGATTAGAATTATTATTAAGTTCCGCTTTCAGTTTTTTTATAAACGCCACTACCCTATTGAAATGAAAACGCAAAAACCATTTTTGAATGCCCAATTTTTTTAAAACTTCATAAAAAAACCAATTTTTTATCCAAAGTCGATTCAAATCTTCTCGCCAAATAAAAGTGATACGCGGTTTTTCTTGTTGAAAATTGTAAGTTTCAATACCCGTAAACCAAGAAATATCGGCAGGTGTTTTCGGATTGAGTACTTGAGCTAATTCAATTTTTTTAAACCGTTCAAGTTCATTTTGTATTTTGAGATTTAAGTCCGGATAATAGTCGTTAAAATCCGTCATTTTCATTTTTACTATCCAAATTTCGGCGATATTCGGATGATTAGGTATCATCCAAGTTAAGAAAACGGGTGTAATGATGATAAATTTTTTTTCCGGATATTGTTTTATCAAATCTTCTAAGCACAACAAACGCACTAAACAATGTCCGTAATGTGTATCCAAAACATTTAAAATAATGATTTCATTCGCTTCATTTTTTTTTTCTACCTTGAAAGAAATTTCTTGATTGATTGGAGACGTGATAATTCGTTCCAAAGATTTATTAAACCAATTGGGTGCGACTTGTTCTCCATAAAATTTTTGGTTGGATGTATCTAAAATACCGCCTAATAATAATGCTTGCCCGACCGGTAAATCGCACAGAAATTTTCTTTTACAATTGTCGCATAAAGCATCGGAACAAACGTGCGGACCTTGCCAAATAATTTTTTTATTTTGCAAAATTATTTTACAAATCGGACAATTTACCGTGAAATTGAGATTGGGTTTTATTTCTATCATAGAGCAGAATTATCGGAATTTTCAGCAGAAATACCGGAATTTTGAAAATCTTGTTACATTTATTTATATTTTTGCGAAGCAAATCAACTTTCAACTTTTAACTATTTTATAATGATTTACGAAAATATCTTAATCGCTAACGAAAATAATATCGTTACACTGACTTTCAACCGAGAAAAATCATTAAACGCATTGAACTACAAAACGATGCAAGAACTAAAACATTTTTTCGGCGACGGTTATAAACAACACGTCAACCTTGTTGGTGTAATTCTTACAGGCAGTGGTACGAAAGCATTTGTTGCAGGTGCAGATATTACGGAATTTATCAGCCTCGGTGGCAAAGGTAAAATGTTATCGCAACGCGGGAATAATATTTTTGCAATGATTGAAAATTTTCATCGTCCTGTAATTGCGGCAGTAAATGGTTTCGCTCTTGGTGGCGGTTGCGAACTGGCAATGGCGTGTCACATACGCATCGCATCGCCAAATGCAAAATTTGGACAACCAGAAGTGAATCTCGGAATTATTCCGGGTTATGGTGGTACGCAGCGTTTAAGTCAACTCGTCGGAAAAGGTAGAGCATTGGAATTGATGATGACGGCAGATATGATTGATGCGCAAGAAGCCTATCGAATCGGTTTGGTGAATCACGTCGTGCCGGAAGGCGAAACCGTTGTAAAAGCAAAAGAAATTTTAAATAAAATTGCGACAAAAGCGCCCGTTGCGATTTCAAAAGTTATTTCAAGTGTAAACGCGCATTTTGCGTTAGGCGGTGAAGCCGGTTTTGAATTTGAAGTCCATGAATTTGGAAAATGTGCTGCTACTGTTGATTTTAAAGAAGGGGCAACGGCGTTTGTTGAAAAACGCCAAGCAAAATTTATCGGGCGGTGATTGGTTAATTGGTAATTGGTTAACTGGTTCTGAATCACTAATTAACCAATTAACCAATCACTAATTCACCAAATTACTTTTGATACAAAATAGGAATAGCTTCACCCGGTAAGCCTTCCAGATCAATAGCATTTTTTGCTAAGTCGAAGGCAAAAGCGATGTCATTTTCTTTTGTTAATGTGCGATAAAAACCGGTAGAGAATTCAATCGCCGTCGCATCCGGAATCGCAGTGTTCATGCCAATCACAAACGGCACTCCGGCATTAAAAATAGCTTTAGCTTGTTCTTCGGAATAGCAAGCATTGAGAATGACAAGATCAATTTTAAATTTTTTCAAACAAATACCGATTAAATTGGCTAACGCTTTACCGGAAACAAATTTTTTAGCACCGAGAGTATCCAATAAATAAATACCGGCACTGTTTCCGACGTTAGCCGATATTTTTCCGATAGCTCTATCATCACTATTCCCGGTACCGGATTGCCGGTTACTGTTTGAGGCAGAACCATGTCCGGAAAAATGAATAAAACGCGGTTTATAATTAATGAGTGCTGTTTGTAAAAGTTCTGTTGTAGTTGCCGGTTCCGTTTTAATCTTGAACGTACTGTCTTGAATGCTCGAAAAAATTCGTACAAATTCTTGATTTAAATTTAAGTACGGCGCGTCGCTTGGATTAGCGGCTAAAAAAAGAATAGTATTATTTTCAATAGTTAGTGGCGGTGGCGGTTTTGAATTAGCATTACAAGACTCCGGAGCAGATATATTATCCGGCAATCTGCGGATTAAATCCATTAAACCATAATTTAATCTGGCAATACTTACCCCGTAATCAGATGAAGTCATCACCCCTATATTTTTATCGCGTTGCAACGAGTTGAATTGACCGGTGAGTAAAATAAGTGTGCCGAATATTTTCACATCATTTTTCTCTGTCCATTTTGAAAAAACATTCAAACATTCTCCGGTATCTCCT
>JAYTIA010000088.1:0-2345 GCA_043732145.1 Saprospiraceae bacterium | reverse complement strand
GTAAAACTGATTAAATTTATTGAGACATGAAGACGAAACTTGTATTATGGGGTGAAAACGCACAAAATGAGCGCGTACTTTTAGCCCTTCAACTGCACACGAATTCGAACAGAGTATCCGTTTGGAGTTTTCCGGAAACGGTGGCGACACCTGAATTTACGCAACAAATGTATGATTGGCGCGACGACAAACCTTTTGTTTTCCCTGAAAACACAACGCATTTCGAAAACGATTTAAGCGTGACAGAAAGTTTATTGCCGGAAGGTTTGAAAGCCGAAAAACCGGAACTGCTTTCTCGCGCACAATCAGAATGGCATTTTATTGTGTTGTCATCGAAAATGCACGAAGCACTTAAATCGGAATTGGCGGGTCTCGGCGATAAAATCCACTCGATGGAAAAATATAATTACGAGTTGTGGGATAATTTAAAAGGATATTGGGATAAAGTTCAGAATAATGTACGCGATAAAAACTTATTCAGAGAACACGCCGATGAATTGCGCGTGACTTCGAACGAGTTATTCGATAAATTGAAAGTTGCTCGTACTGCTATTTCTCAAGAGTTTGAACAAAATTCAAAAAAATGGTACGAAAACTTTAACACCAAATTAGATGATATCGAAACGCGGATAAAAGCCGGTATGAACTCGCGTTTTCCGCAAATTTTTGATCAACTGCGCGACACACAAAATCAGTTCAGAGATCAAAAAATGACGAAAGACCATGCGAATGAAGTTTGGGCGCGTATTGATAATTTGTTCAAAGCATTTAAAGAAAAGAAATATGGTACAAGTAATCCTTCAAATCCTTCGGGTCAAGATAATCGTCCCAAAAGCGGCGGCTTAGATGAGGCAACTGCTAAAATGAAAGCGAGCATTGACCGCGATCAAAAAGATTTGGAGTATGAACAAAAACGCGCCGACAATAGTGCCAATCAATTGGAAGAACAATTGCGTCAAGCCCGTATCAATATCATCAAAGACCGCATCAATTCTAAAATGGTGAAGTATGATGATATGGTGAAAACTAAAGCCGAAGCCGATGCGCGAGCTGCCGCTAAAAAAGCGAAAGACGATGCCGCAAAAGCAAAAGCAGATGCCGATAAAGTAAAAGCGGATGCAGAAAAAGCTGCTACAGCAGTCGCCACACCGGTTGTACCGGAATCTCCGGAAGTTCACGTTGAAACGCCGGCTGCGGTTATTGACCACGTTGAACATACGGTTACACCGGAAGTGCATAATGAAACGCCGCCTGTTGTTGATCACATTGTTCCTGTTGCTGCACCGGAAGTGCATGATGAAACACCACCCGTTGTTGACCACGTTGTTCCTGTTGCTGCACCGGAAGTTCATGTTGATAAGCCGATTGTGCCGGAACAAGAATTGAAAATTACGCCGAACATCATGGCGGAACATGATACAACACGTATGGCTTCGGCAACTGAACCGGTTACTCACGGTGCAAAAACTTCTCATGGCGATCATATTGCTTTCGTGCAAGACGATGATGTGAAATTAGCCTGATAATTGTTAATTGTTAATGAGAATTTGCGCGTAATTTTTTCAGGCTTACTATTAAATCATAAGTAATTCAATATTATATTTGAGGGTTTAGAGAATTATTGCTAAATAATTTTTTAAACCCTTTTGTTTTTAAAAGTAAACTTTCAATTTCAATTCTAAAAATATCAAAAGCATGAAAAAATTTTTATTCGCCTGTTTTTTAGGTTTTCTTGGTTATTTAACGCACGAACTAATTAGTCCTAACAAATCGCTTTTTTCTAAAACGGCAAATGAAAAGGTTGAAACAAAAAAAATACAAAAGTGGTCGGTGGTAGAAACGAAAAATCCGGCAACGGGACGAAGCGAGTGTGGTATGGCTGCTTGTAACGGCAAGTTATATTTATTAGGTGGTGATGGCTCAAAAAATATAGAAGTATTTGATCCCGTAACCGCAATGTGGACAAAAAAATCGGAAGCCCCGACAGAGTTGGGACATTTTCAACCAGTGACACTCGGCAATAAAATTTATGTTTTGGAAGCATTTTGTGCCGGTGGATTCCCAAATCAAAAAAATTTAGAGAATGTCGTTATTTACGATACAGAAAAAGATACATGGTCAAACGGTGCCGGCTTGCCGGCGGAAAGAAGTCGCGCATCGGCAGGTGCCGTGAGCTACGAAGGAAAATTTTACTTAGTGGCAGGTATTCAACACGGACATTCGAGTGGCACGACAAATATGTTTGATGTTTACGACCCGCAAACAAATAAATGGATGGCTTTGGCTGATGCACCGCACATGCGTGATCATTGTGCCGGTGCTGTCGTGAAAGATAAATTGTACAT
>JAYTIA010000087.1:0-2346 GCA_043732145.1 Saprospiraceae bacterium | reverse complement strand
GATTTTGTGCATCTTTTGCACGAAGAATAATACCGTTCACGCGCTCCATGATATAAAACGGTGCGCCGATAACATCGCCGGTTTCTTCAAAAATAATCGGTACGGGTATACTTGTGTATCCTGCTTTTTTCAAAAGTGATAGGACGCTAAATTCGCGGGACATATCATGTCCGGATTTGACGTAATTACCGAAGGGTGGGCGGCGTAAAACAAATGATGCCGATTTTGGATTTTGGATTTTGGATTTTGGATTTTTATTCCCATCGTCCATTCTCCACTCTTCATCGTCCACTTGAACTTCAACCAAATATGTTAAATTAGAAAAACCACCGGGAAATTGAGTGATGCCGATTATTTTTCCGAAGTGTGGAATTTTTTCTATCAGATATTTTTCTAAATTATCTTGGTTAAGTTCTTCGCCCGTGCGAATTTTAACTGCTTTGTCTTTCTGTATCATAATGGTAGTCGGCAAAATAAACAAAGCATAAAATTAAGAATAAACAATTAACAATTAAAAATTATTATTGTAACGTTTCCAAGAAAAGCCAAATTTTAAATTTACTTGAACATTCAAACCTGAAAAATCGGTATCTTTAAAAGTTGTGTAACCGGAATTTAAAACGGCGCGATAACCCACTTGTGCGTCAATATGACAAAAACGCAACGCATTAACTTCTAAACCTATTGCCGGTTGAACTGTAAAAACTTTATGTCCGACACTTTCATTGTTTGCCGTTAAAGTACCACCGCCAAGTGCCAAAGAAAAAATCGGATGTACAGCTTTATAAGAATTAGGCGTGTAACCTAAATACAAACTATTTGATTTTAAATCGAAATGATCCGTGTTGTTAATATATTGATCTCCTGTATTGTAATGTAAACCGCCTATTAATAATTTTTTACCAAATTCTAACCCCCAAATGCCACCGTTATAACCACCATATTTACCGTTAAAAACGCCTGTGCTGTAAGACCAACCGCCCCACACACCACTAAAACCTAATTTACTGCCACTCATCACGGTTTGTTCGCTTTGTGCAACTAAAGAAAAAGCGCAAACCCAAAAAGCTAAAGAAAGCAAAATCGTTTTCATAAGAAAGAAGTTTATTGATTAATGAATTTATAGTTGGTGAGTTGGTATGTATCAATGAAATACCGTCACCGTTCTGTCATCAAAGATAAAAGCCTAAACTTTTATTAAAAAATAAACCTACATAGTTTAACTCAACCTTGACTATTTTTAACGCATTTTAACGATATCCTCTGCCGGTAAACTAAAAACTTTCGACGAAACACGGGTTTGCTTTTAAAAATCTTGAAAAATATGCTTATTTATTAAAATTCAGGCGATAAGCTATTTCATAAATACTATAATCCGGGGGGGTAAGTCTAAGATTGTATATCCAAAATAATTTTTGCCACGCGCTCACTCGCTCCGCCGCCGCCAAGTGCAGTGCGCAATTCCTCATAATCTTGTTTGATTTTTTCGGAATTTTCTAAAACTTTTTTCAAAGTTACCGTCAAGGTTTCTGTATTGAAATTGCTTTGAATGAGTTCCTCTACAATTTTTTTTCCGACTACTAAATTTACTAATGAAATATACGGCACGCGTACCACCCGTTTGCCGATTTGATACGATATATTACTACTCTTATAGCACACTATTTCAGGTACATTGAACAATGCCGTTTCTAAAGTTGATGTGCCGGATTTTACAATCGCTGCCGTTGCTTGAGATAAAATGTTATAAGTATCGTTTTTAATTATTTTTATATTTTGAACAGTCGCCTGCGCTAAAATTTTTTCATACATTTCTTGTGGTTGCTGATTGACTGCAGCAACAATGAAATCATAATCAGGAAAATTTGGCACAATAGAAAGCATTATCGGCAACATTTTTTCAATTTCTTGTTTGCGACTGCCCGGTAAAATTGCAATTACAGGTTTCTTTGCTGATAGCTGATAGTTAATAATTGATAGCTTTTTAAACTCATCAATAATATCTATAAGTGGATGCCCGACATAATCTACATTGAAATTGTATTTTTTATAAAAATCTTTTTCAAAAGGCAAAATGCAAAACAGGCGATCAATATTTTTTTTTATTTCATGCACCCGCTTTGTATTCCAAGCCCACACCTGCGGCGATACATAATAATAAGTCTTGAAATTTTTTTGTCGCGACCAACGCGCCATGCGTAAATTAAATCCGGGATAATCAATGAATAAAACAATGTCCGGATTAAATTCTAAAATATCTTTTTTGCAAAAATTAAAATTTTTTAAGATGGCAGGTAAATTTTTTACAACTTCTAAAAAACCCATGAAAGCAAGTTCGGCGTAATT
>JAYTIA010000086.1:0-2350 GCA_043732145.1 Saprospiraceae bacterium | reverse complement strand
CGGCATAACTAACTAAAATATTTTCGCCGAAATAATCATTAACCATTGCGCGTTGTTCGGGAATGCGACGCGTGAAACGTTCTGTAATAAGTTCAGGCATCGTAAAATCTACCATGAATTGATATATATCTTTTGCCATTGCTGCTCGTTTTGGTGCGATTGAAATAAAAAAATTGTACCGCCTTACAAATTTACTCCGCAAAGTTAAAAAAACAAAATTAATTTTAAAAAAGATATCTGCTATCAGCCGTCAGCCGTCAGTTTAAAAATTCCTATGGCTGATAGCTGAACGCTGATAGCTATAAGCTATTTTTCATCCAATAAAATCACCTCTAACTTATCGCTACAATCGAAATAAATATCTTCAATTGTCTGATGCATTACCGGATGTTCTTCTTCACCGGCAATTTCCATGAGCGGGACTAAAGCAAAATTGCGCTCGTGTAAATGCGGATGCGGAATCACTAAATCTTCTTCATTGACTACCAAATTATCGTACAAAAGAATATCAATATCAATAATTCTTTCTGCCCATTTTTCCGTGCGTTCGCGTCCCAATTCTTTTTCAATGGCTAAAATAGTGGTTAATACATCTTCGGGCATTAACTTTGTGTGAACGGCTACGGCTTGATTGACAAAATCCGGTTGATCGGTTTTGCCCCAAGCCTGCGTTTCGTAAAAATGCGAACTTGCAGTTATTTTTCCTACCTGCTCCGTTAAAAGCGATTTTGCTTCTTTGATAGCGTTAATTCTATCGCTCAAATTTGAGCCGAGTAAGAGATAAACCGTGTGCATTTCGTTTTTCATACCGCAAATTTACTCAATGATGATTGATGAAGAGTGAATAAAGAATGTTTTTTTCATTTTACATAATTTTTCTAATAGAAATGATACTTGCTCTTCATTTCGTTCATCATTCATCACTCATCATTTTTATGACGATTACCGATACAAACTTTGTGGGGAAAATTTGGTTTCATTTTCAAGAATTGGCATCAACGAATGGCTACGTTGCTGCGTACTTGACAGAAAAAACACAAGCCGGTGAATTTTTATCAACGGAAGGCGCGGTGTTTACGACTTTCAATCAAACCGCCGGACGCGGACAACGCACAAATAATTGGCACTCTGAAGCGGATAAAAATTTAGCATTTACTGCCATTCTTCATCCGCGTTTTCTTTTAGCGACAGAACAGTTTTGTATGAACACGGCAATAGCACTCGCTATTTATGATACAATAGCCGAAGTTTTAGAAATGCACGCAAAATCCGGAACAGTTAACGATTTAAAAATAAAATGGCCTAACGATATTTTTATCGGAAATAAAAAAGTGGCGGGCATTCTCATTCAAAATACTTTGCATGGTGCAACCATACAAGCGAGTGCAGTCGGCGTGGGTATCAATGTCAACCAAAAACGTTTTAATCAATTACCGGATGCGGGATCTTTAATAAATTTTATCGGCGATTACATTGATTTGTATGATTTGATTCAAAAATTATCAATACACATAGAAAAAAGATTTTTAGAATTAAAATCAGGTGAAAGAACTGCACAGCAAGAATTATATAAAACGCTTTTGTACCGAATGAGCACGCCGGCATTGTATCGTCGCGTTTCAGATAATTTTGTTTTTGAAGGTGTGATTAAAAATATAACTGCTTCGGGGTGTTTAGTAATTGAAGATAAATTGGGAAAGCAGATTTTTAATTTGCATGAAATTAAATTTGTTATTAATTAGTCTTTCTCACTCCTTAATTTAATTTTCTCAAAATAAAAAAGGCAAAATCATTGAATTGATTCTGCCTTTTTTATTTCTTATAATACGCTCCGATTAATTTTTCTTCGTTTCTGCAAAAGCTGTTTTAAACGTGGCATTTTGAATCAAGTCCTTCATAATAAATAAAGTTTCTTGCAGTTGCGCATCGTTTTTCACATTTTTAAGCCAATCCGTATTACGAATAATTTTAGAAGAATCTTTAGCGGCTGTTAATTTATCTAAGTCCACCTGCAAATTTTCAGCATATAGACGTTCAACTAAAGGTTTTTTATCTTTTTTATCTTTTGTTACTTCTGTACTTTTTGATGTCACACTCGTTATCTCATCACCACTCTCATCGTTCATTTTAATCAAGTTATTCAATTTTTTTGAATACTCTTGTTGTTTCTTTTCGGTAGCAATATAAGTTGCCAAATTCAAAGTTTCTTCAGAACGATCGCGTTGCTGTTTAATAAGTTTAGCATTTTCAATTATTGCTTTAAATACCGGGCTTGCATCCACGCGCTTTTTGCTGTTCTCGATAATTTTAGGCAAAACTTTTGAAAAATCCACCACATTTTGCGCATACC
>JAYTIA010000085.1:0-2355 GCA_043732145.1 Saprospiraceae bacterium | reverse complement strand
TGTGTGTCGGCGTTCCGGTTGTATTGGGAGCAAATGGTGTTGAACGCATCATTGAATTGAAACTCAACGACGACGAAAAAACATTGCTTTTTACTTCCGCATCTTCTGTTAGAGAAGTTGTAGATTCTTATAATAAAATGGCATTGTAATCCGGTTATCCGTTATCTGTGATTTGTTAAAAAGATTTCAATTTAAGTAAACTTTGCGCACTTTGCGTTTAATTTTAATGCAAAGTGCGCAAAGTTATTCGCAAAAGATGCAAAGAAAATTTCAAAAACCCGATTTAAATAAATGCTTTTATCGGCAATGATAACAGATAACGATTAACGAATAACTGATAACGAATAACTATTCTTGTTCTCTTCTGCCAAAATCTTGGCACCACATTTTGCCGTTATGGGCTGCACCCATTTCAAAAGCATCTTTATCCATCATTGCTTTACAATGGTGCGGACTTTCTTTCCAACCTTCAATAGCTTCGGCAATACTTTTGTAGCCCATACCGATATTTTCACCGATAAGTTCCGTTTTAGTCCAGCCGGCATTTGCGATGCGCACTTCAGGTGCAGTACCGTCTGTACTGAAATGATCGAGGCGGTCGTGTTCAGCCATATCATTCACATGATTTAAGGCGGCTTTTGTTAAATGTGCTTCCCATTTCAAAGGTTTTACCGGCGGCATAATTTCGCCACCACAATCGCAACCCGCAGTACGTAATTTATTAACGGCTGCCAACATTTGCGTGCTGAACGACGACGCTTGCAGTTCAACTTTTTTTAATTTTGATTTAGCCGAATGGCGGGATTTATTTGCCGTCGTTTGTCCTGTTAATGTTTGAAAACAAAAAAAACTTAAAGAGAGATAAAGAAAAAATTGTTTACTCATTTTGGTTTGAATTTAGACCGCGAAGAAAATTTTCATTTGAAATTGATTTACAAAATTACAAAAAAATTAATTTTTTTTTGATTTTTTTTTGAAACTATTTAACACTATTCAAATTTTAAAACTTATATGGCTTTGCGAACCTTGCGAGAAACTTTGTGTATCTTGCGTCAAAATTAACCGTAAAGTCCGCAAAGTTTCTCGCAAGGTGCTAAATTTTTACTTTTTTGTAAAAAAATTCTTCACAAATAAATATTGAAACAACAACCTCAACTGTTTGTATGTTTACATTTGTGTCGCTAAAATATCCGTCACAATTTTTTATGATAAAAGATTTAATTGCCCTAAAATCCGGAATAATTATTTTTCTGTCTATTGTTTTTTTTGCATCTTGCGAAAAAGAATATACACCCAATCTGCCGACACAAGCGGACGATATTGTCGTCGAAGGTTATATTGAAACCGGACAAAACCCTAACCCGACTTATGTAATACTAACGCGCAGCATTCCTTTTTTCAGGACACTCTCTAATACGAGCAATATTTTTGAAAAAGGCGCGGTGGTATATGTCAGTAATGGCAAAGACAGTACGCAACTTCAAGAATTATGCTGGCAAGATTTAACGCCCGATTTAAAAAAACAAGCCGGTGCCGCCCTCGGAATCAACAGCGACAGTACAAGTAAAGATTTTAATTTTTGTGTCTATGCCGATATTACGCAAAAAATAAAAGCAAAAATCGGCGAAACTTATACTTTACGTGTAAAACTATCGGACGGCAGAATATTAAACTCAACTACAACGTTACCGCGACTCGTACCGATTGATTCTTTATACTTTATAAAACCGCCCGGAACTAATCAAAATGATTCGTTTGCACAATGTCGTGCTGTCGTCAATGATCCGAAAGGCAATGATTTTTATCGGTACTTAACGGCAATTAACAGTAAAATATATATCGCGGGTTCAAATACCGTTACCGATGATGCTTTTTTTGACGGTGTAAAAATTAAATTCAATTTATTTAAAAGCGAACCGCGTAATTCTAAAACAGATGCTACTATTTATGGTTTGTGGCATCGCGGCGATACGGTTTCAATAAAATTTTGTAATATTGATAAAGCCACGTTCGATTTTTGGAATACACTCGAATATAATGCGAGAAATGGCGGACCTTTTTCTTCTTACACAAAAGTAAAACACAATATAGCAGGCGGTTTAGGTGTGTGGAGTGGCAGTACGGTGAGCTATTTTGATACAATTATTCCCAAAAAATAAAAATACCTAATAAAAGGTATATACTTTAACGAAAAAAAGTATTTATTTTGCACTGTCAATAAATTATAATACCATAAACATTAATTAAAAGTTTTCGGTTTGGTTTTTTTCAACAAACAACATATCCTGAGAAAGTTTTTACAACCGAGTACTTAAGGCTGAGAGAAAACAAAAGGGCTGCTTCATTACGAGGCAG
>JAYTIA010000084.1:0-6300 GCA_043732145.1 Saprospiraceae bacterium | reverse complement strand
TCGTAATAAGTGTTCGTTCTTTTAATAAAAAAAACTAAGCGCCGGCGAAAGTCTGTAGACTTTCGTCAACTATTGACAGGTCTCTGACCTGCGCGTAATGGTTTGATTATTATATTTTAGAACAAAAAGGATAGGTCAGAGATCTGCCAATAGTGCGTGAAAAATCTAAAGATTTTCACGAGCGTTGGTGTTTTTTTGAGGAAGATTGTGTTCGTGCGAAAAAAAATTAAAAAATCGCACGAAAAATTTTTTGAAAAAAGATTCGCGCGAAAAAATTTTTGAAAAAAAAATTCATGTGCGTTAAATCGCGGACTCTATAAAATTTTTTTCTTATTTCACAGCTTGAGGGAAGACTGGGGGCGAGCGGGGTTTGTTAAATAGAACTGATGTAAGTGGTTCAAGTAGGTTGTGGAGTTCACAACCTACAGATACACCCGTCTACTATTTTAACTACAATCAAAATTCAAGAGCAGTTAATTTGGTAAAATTAAAACAATGAAAAGAAAATCTTTTTTTTATTCTGTTTTTGTAATCACAGTAATAAGCTGTAATTCTTCGAGCCATAATATAAGTAAAAATTCAGAAAATAAACAAGCTGAATACGAAAGAGATATCTTTTGTGGTCAAAATGTACTTTGGCAAATTCATTTTGGAGATGGATTTAAAAATGATAAAATAGTTGTTATGAATAGTAATAAAGATACACTATGTATTTCAGATAGCGTATCAACTTATGATAATGGTTGTACTTTATCTTATATTAGTCTTTACAACAGAAACGGTAGACTAATTCTTTATAATAAACATAATTCTAAGTTAGATTCTTTAGAAAATATCAAAATCTTGTATAGTGATTCTCTTAACTTGGTATTTAGTATCAGAAATCGAAATTTTTCTTTTAAAGAGGATATTAGAGAAGGTAAATATCAGCAAATAAGTTTGTTTCATCACATTCAATCTAAGACATGTATTGTTTGTATGTAACTCGACCACTCGTACAAGACCGCTCGTAAACGATATGAATAAAGAAAAATAAAAACCTCTGCCCACGCAGAAAAAAGTTGTTTGACCTGTTGGGAAAAGACAAAAAAGAGCAGAATTTTCAAAATTTTTGAGAATAAATAAAATTCGAAAATTTTTTAAAATTTTGGAAATTCTGCTCAAAGAAGCAACAAAGAAAAAAGCAAGTTTAAAAAAGCCGAGCCGAACAAAAAGCCGGAGGCGATTTTTTGTTCTTGATTTTTTCTTTGTTTCTTTCTTTTGTGTCAAGACAAAAGAAAGTAAATGCACGAGCGGCACAATTTAGTTGACAATTGATAGTTGACAGTGAAGAAACTGCTCCGTATTGCCGTGCGTGATTTTTCTTTCTTTTGTCTTGATACAAAAGAAAGAAACAAAGAAAAAATCAAGAACATAAAAATGCCTCCGGCTTTATGTTCGGCTCTCGCTCTCTTTATGCGAGCAAGTTTGGGTGTAGAATTACAACCAAATTTTGTTGCAGAAACAGGCTCAACTTTTGTCGCTTATCAAGACCCGACTATTGCTTCGATAAAAAATACACAAGATTATATTGGCGGCATCGAATATAAAAACGGTACACTCGAAGCAGTTTATCACGCCGAAGGACGCATCACAACCATAAACGGCAGTTTGAAATACGAATACGCATTAAAAGACCACTTAGGCAACGTTCAATGAACACCAAACTTTTGCAAAAAGTGGAGGAATTGACTTTGTATTTAATTGAAATGAAAAAAGAAGTGGATAAAATGAAAAAAGAAATAGCAAAATTGAAAGATGAAAATTGAAAATACCTTAATTAACTGAAGTTACACAAAGACAATTATATTTTTTATCCTAACAGGTTTTGAAATCTGAATCGGGCGGGTGCTTGAATTGTCGGTTGAATAAATAAAAAACTGCAAGTCAAAAAGATTAAAAGTCTTAAATTTTTCATAACTATCGTAGTGAATTTTTTAAATTATTTTTCGAAGCGACAATATTATTACTAAAAAAATATACTGCAACTTTTTTTTTGTTTTTGATTGAAAACATAAAAGCCTGTTTGATTTATTTCAAACAGGCTTTTTATTTTACCTATTAATTTATTTGCCAAGTTTTTTTATTAACCAAACAATAAAACTAATACCCCCAAAAAGGAAAAGTAAATAACCTAAAATTGCAAGAATACCTGTACCCGCAACACTTCCGGCAGTTACAGTTGCCGCAGCAATGATGTATAAAACAATCCCGGCAGCCCAGCCGAAAATTGCGTACCACAACCATTTGTCAACAGGATCTTGGAAATCAATACCACGTTTTGCAAAAAAATGCGTTGCTTTAGCTTCTCTTTTTTGCATTTGAAAGGCTTTTTTGTTCGCTTTCATTTGTTCCGTACTCATCGTAGTTGAAATACCGGAATGGGTGGCTGCTTGTAATACCGGCTGCATAAATAAAAAACTACCAACAAAAAGTACCAATAATGTGAAAATTTTCATAATTAAATGAATTGAAATTAAGAAATTTGGTTTTACAAGGCTAAGTTAATCGGATATTGTCAATCTACAAAATTTTTGTTTAATTTTTTTTTGAATTATGTACTTTTACGTGTGTTAATAAAATTTATTGAAATTAATTAAACGAATGCCGGTTAAATTTATAAAATTTCATTTTTAAAAATTATTCATTATTCGTTATTTGTTGTTCATTTTTTATGTCTATCACTGTCTATATTGTTGCTTCCGGTATTTATATAGGTATTTTATTTTTGATAGCCTATTTGACCGAAAAGCAATCCATACGCGGAAAAAGTTGGGTGGCGAATCCATATATTTATGCGCTCTCATTAGCTGTATATTGTACGGCTTGGACTTTTTTCGGCAGTGCCGGCAAAGCCGTGAAATCCGGTATCGGTTTTTTACCAATTTATTTGGGTCCGACAATTTTTGCACCGCTTTGGCTTATTGTTTTGCGTAAAATGATTTTAATTTCTAAAAATCAACGCATTACTTCCATCGCCGATTTTATTTCAAGCCGTTACGGAAAAAGTTCGAGTTTGGGTGTTTTAGTTTCACTTATAACAATCATCGGCATCGTTCCTTACATTTCATTACAATTAAAAGCGATTGCCGATTGTTTCGATATTTTAGCGTCGAATATAACCGCAGCACAAAATCCGATTTTTTATTATAGTACCGCTTTTTATGTGGCATTGGCGTTGGCGTTGTTTACAATTTTATTCGGAACGCGCAAATTAGAACCCAACGAACGACATGAGGGATTAGTTACTGCAATTGCTTTTGAATCTATAATAAAAATTGCCGCTTTTTTAATCGTTGGTATTCATGTAACTTTTTTTGTCTATCACGGTTTCGGCGATTTGATGACAAAAGCAGCCTTGAATGAGCGTGCCATGAAAGTAATTGACTCAAGTATATCTTCAAGTGAATGGTTTTGGTTGATGATTTTATCGTTTTGTGCAGTTATTTTATTGCCGCGACAATTTCACGTTGCTGTTGTTGAAAATTCCAATCCGGATTTTGTTGCAAAAGCCATGTGGTTATTTCCGCTTTATCTTTTAATTATTAATATTTTTGTACTACCAGTAACATTAGCAGGCATCATGCAATTTACGGATTCGATAAAACCGGACAGTTATGTTTTGCAATTACCCCTTTCGTTCGGACAAAATCTCATCACGCTAATTGTTTTTATCGGTGGATTTTCGGCAGCAACGAGTATGGTTATCGTTGAAACAACGGCGTTGAGCATTATGATGAGTAATCATTTAATTATGCCGCCCTTATTGACAAGTTTGGCAAGAAGAGACAATCAAGAAACGGATTTTTCAAAATGGATTATCGGTGTCAGGCGGATCAGTATTGTACTCATTATAATGATGGCGTTTGCTTATTTGCGTTTGATTGCTACGAATCAAGAATTAGTTTCTATAGGTTTGGTATCATTTGCCGCTGTTGCACAATTTGCACCTTCTGTTTTTGCCGGAATGTTTTGGCGCAGTGCTACGGCAAAAGGCACCACTGCCGGATTAATTGTCGGTTTTGTTTTTTGGGCGATAACGTTGCCGGTTCCGACACTTGCAGAATATCATATCATTGACAATAAAATTCTTACAAACGGTTATTTTAATCAATGGTGGCTGAAACCTTACGCGCTTTTCGGTTTAGAAGATTACGATCATATTTCTCACGCGGCTTTTTGGAGTTTGCTTTTTAATATGGGTACTTTTCTAATCGTTTCACATCTTACTACGCCTTCTCGTGCTGAACTCACGCAAGCCGATTATTTTATAAATATTTATAAATACGTGCGCTTCGGTTCCGAACCCGATTTAGTAGCGCGAGAAGCTAAAATGGATGATATTGTTTTTTTATTAAAACGTTTTTTGGGTGAAGAAAGAACGGTACAAATGCTAGATGCGTATGAAAAAGAAAATAAAATACAACTCAACAAATACACTAATGCCAATACTGATTTTATTAATTATGCAGAAATGCTTTTAACCGGTGCTTTAGGCGGGTCGTCGGCGCGTATTTTATTTTCAACAGTAGTAAAAGAAGCACCGATTAGTTTAGATGAGATGTTGGAAGTACTCGGGCAAACGCAAGAAATGGTGGCATCCAACAAAATCTTAGCGCAAAAATCGGAAGAATTGGAAGTTCTAACGCACCGATTGCAAGATGCCAATCAACAACTTAAATATCTCGACAAACTCAAAGCAGATTTTATTACCACCGTTACCCATGAATTGCGAACACCGATGACTTCGATAAAAGCATTTTCAAAAATTTTACTGGACAACCGCGATTTGCCGCGTGATAAACAAGATAAATTTTTGAATATCGTTGTTTCCGAAACAGAACGTATCACGCGCTTGATTAATCAAGTTTTGGATATTGAAAAAATTCAATCGAATATTATTGATTGGAAATCGGAACGTTTGCGTTTTGATACAATTGTTGCGCGGTCATATGATATTATGAAACCTTATTTTGATGAACTGAAAATAAATGCGTATTGCAATGTGATTTTACCGGATAAAAAGTCTGTTTTCGTCATGGGTGATGGGGATAGAATCACACAATCGCTCATAAATATCATGTCCAACGCCGCTAAATTTGCTAATCCCGAAAACGGCCGCGTTGATATTTATTTAACGGAATCACATGGAAAAATTAGTTGTCACATTTCCGATAATGGTTCAGGCATTTTGCCCAAGCACGAACAATTTATTTTTGAACGCTTCACGCAATTAGATAATCCCGAATTAGGTAAACCGAAAGGCAGTGGTTTGGGTTTATATATCACGAAGCATATCATTGAATTCCATAAAGGCGTGATTAAAGTAGAAAATAATAAAACCGGCGGTGCTTGTTTTACGATTGAGTTGCCAGAAGTGGCATAGAATTATAAATTAAGAATTGCGATTTTGGATTTTGGATTTTAGATTTTAAAAAAAAATAACCAAAACATCGTTATTCAAAATCATTTTTGTAATTTTAGACTCGAAATAGAACGAAACCTACTTTGTTGCAAAAATGAAACATACGAAACGCAAGAACAAGAAAATATTACTCGTTGATGATGAGCCAAATATACTCATCGCGCTTACTTTTTTATTCGAAAAAGAAGGTTATATAGTTGAGAGTGCCGTTGACGGCAAAGATGCTATTGAAAAAACATACAGTTTTATTCCGGACATAATCGTGTTAGATGTAATGATGCCGCACTTGAATGGTTTTGAAGCAGCCAAACAAATTCGCCAAATACCGAGTATGGATCATACACCTATTTTTTTTCTTACAGCAAAAGGTTCTAATGATGATAAAATGAGAGGATACGATTCGGGTGCAGAGTATTACATCACAAAACCATTCGAAAATGATAATCTTTTGCGATTGGTAAATGAAATAGCATTTAGCTTTGAGCTGTGAGCTTTGGGCATTTCTTAAAAAAGCTAAAAGCTCACAGCTTAAAGCTAAAAACTCATAGCTAAAATTTCATAAACTCGATGTACAGGCAGACCCATTACATTGGCATACGATCCTATAATTTTATTTATTTTGCAGTGACCAATCCATTCTTGAACGCCGTAAGCACCTGCTTTATCAAAGGGTGTGTAGTTGGTGATATAAAAATCAATTTCTTCGTCACTCATTTTTCCGAAGCTGACTTTTGTGGTTTCGGAAAAAGATATTTCTTTTTCTTGCCCAATTAAACAAACGCCAGTAACAACTTCATGCGTTTTTCCGGACAGTTCGCGCAAGATTCGGAAAGCAT
>JAYTIA010000083.1:0-2362 GCA_043732145.1 Saprospiraceae bacterium | reverse complement strand
AGTTGTTAGTTGTTAAGGGCAATTTGTTTTGATCAACCATTCACAACTAACAACTAACAACTAAACATTAACAACTAACCATTAAAATGACTGACGCTTTTATTTTTGATGCAGTGCGCACACCACGCGGATTAGGAAAAACGCACGGTGCATTGCACGAAGTACGTGCTATTTCGCTGCTGTCAGGCGTTTTACGCGCTTTGCAACAACGCAGTAATCTTGAAACTGCACAAGTGGATGACGGGATTTTCGGGTGTGTATCTGCTTTAGGCGATCAAGGTGGAAACATCGCTAAATCTGCCTTGCTATTTGCGGATTGGGATTACAGTGTAAGCGGTATGCAGGTTAATCGGTCTTGTTGTTCGGGTTTATCTGCCGTTAATCTTGGTGCAATGAAAATCGGGGCGGGTATAGAAGATTTAATCGTTGCCGGCGGTGTCGAAAGTATGAGCCGTGTGCGTATGACTTCTGACGGAGGTCCGCTTTTATTTGATCCGGATGTCGTTTCCAAAATAAATTATTTACCGCAAGGTGTCGCTGCCGATTTAATTGCAACACTTAATAATTTTTCGCGCGAAGAATTAGATATATACGCTTTTCAATCACACCAACGCGCCGCGTATGCGCAAAAAAATAATTATTTCAAGCCCTCCATTATTCCTATACGCGATCAAAACAATCTGCTCTTACTTGACCATGACGAAAACGTACGTCCGGATACTACACCGGATATTTTAGCCGCGCTTAAACCCTCTTTCGCCGGCGAAGGCGAGCGTGGATTTGATGCTATGGCGCAAATAAAATATCCTATGGTCGAGCGCGTATGTCATTACCATACTGCCGGCAATTCTTGTGGTATCGTTGACGGAGCCGCTGCTTTACTTATAGGCAGTGAAAAAACAGCGCTGAAATTAAATCTAAAACCGCGTGCGCGTATCGTTTCTAATGCTGTCGTCAGTTGTGAGCCAACGATTATGCTTATGGGTCATATTTCTTCGGCAAAAAAAGCATTAATAAAAGCCGGACTAAAAGCGAATGATATTGATATTTGGGAAATAAATGAAGCCTTTGCCGCAGTCGCACTCGTTTTTCAAAAAGAAATGACAATTGATCCGCACATGATGAACGTCAATGGCGGTGCTATTGCTTTTGGACATCCGTTAGGTGCCAGCGGTGCCATGCTCGTTGGTATAGCATTAGATGAATTGGAACGTACCGGAAAAAAACGCGCACTTATTGCAGTGCCAAGCGGCGGTGGTATGGGTGTTGCAACTATTATTGAACGCGTTTAAACCATTTTGGGGTTTGGATTTATTGACTCTCTATTTCTATTTCAAGTACACTCATTTCAGAATTTTATCAAGCAATGAAAATTTTTTGTCGCCGCCAAAAATCAAGAAATCTAAAATCTAAAATCCAAAATCCAAAATCCAAAATATTTATTACTATCTTTGCGCTTCAAAAATAAAAAAAAGTATGCTACTTTCAATGACCGGGTATGGACGTGTAGTACGCGCTTTCGGCGAAACTAAAATCACCATAGAAGTGCGTGCGCTTAATTCAAAACTCACGGATATTCGGTTCAAAATGCCGTCTAATTATAAAGAAAAAGAAATTGATTTGCGTCGTACAATTACTGAACAAGCAGAGCGCGGAAAAATTGACGTAAACATCAACGTTGAATCGCTTTCGGGTGAAAGTGCGTATATTATTAATCACGAACTTTTCAAACGCTATCATGCCGAACTTACGCAATTAAAAAAAGAATTGGGTATAGAATCCGGCGACATTTTGCAAGCCATTGCACGTCTGCCGAACGTTGCAGGGGGTGAAGATGTGCCTCTAAGCGATGAACAATGGGCAGAAACTGAAGCTGCGCTGAATGATACACTTAAAGATTTTTTGAATTTCAGAGTGAAAGAAGGCGAAGCGATGGAAAAAGATTTACGTCTGCGCAACAAAAATATTTTAGAAAAATTAGAAGACGTAAAAAAGTTTGAAGGCGGTCGCATGGAAAAAATGCGTCAACGGATGCGTCAAAATTTGGAGGAGTATATGAATAAAGAAAATGTTGATGAAAATCGGTTTGAACAGGAAGTCCTTTTTTATTTAGAAAAAATTGATATCACGGAAGAAAAAGTGCGACTTGCTCAACATATTCGTTTTCTGGAAGACACGCTTAATGATAAAAAAAATACATCGAAAGGGAAAACTCTAAATTTTATTGCTCAAGAAATGGGCCGCGAAATAAATACACTTGGCTCAAAAGCCTACTCTGCCGATATTCAACATGTAGTGGTTGCGATGAAAGATGAATTGGAAAAAATGAAAGAAATGATTGCAAATGTAGTTTAGTCGGTTA
>JAYTIA010000082.1:0-6332 GCA_043732145.1 Saprospiraceae bacterium | reverse complement strand
TTCTGTAGAAAATTTATTGGCAACACTTACAGCGTTTTCTGCACAAACAATTGCGAATAGTATTCTTAGCTATTTGCAGTCAGTAATTAGCAGTCAGCAGTCAGCTTTTAATACACCAAAACCGGCAATCAATACCAAAACCAACTTTCAACGGACAACGAACAACGAACAACAAACAACTATTTACATGAGTGGCGGCGGTATGCACAATCCGTTATTGGTTAATACAATTAAAAAATTATTACCAGATTTTAATTTTACTACAACCAACGATTTAGGTATCAACGGCGATGCGAAAGAAGCTGTTTTATTCGCCTTTTTAGCGAATGAGTGTATAGCAGGAGAGAAAAGAATTTTAATAAAAAATAAAGAAGCCAGTGTGTTTTTTTTTCCAGCAGTGTCAATGGGAAAAATTTCTTTGCCGAAATGATTAGCTGTCAGCTATTAGCTTTGAGCTTTGAGCTTCAATTTTTTTGTGGCTCATATCCTAACTGCTCATAGCTCATAACTTAAAAAGAACTCCGTTGCCGATAATAAAATCCGCCTTTGCCGGTGTCGTTGAAACTGTAATCGAGTTGAATAACGATGTTGTGATAGATGACAATATCTAACCCCACACCATAGCCGTACAACATCTTATTACTGAAAGTATTATTCAAATAAGCCTGTGAGTCAGGCAAATTTGCGTACCCGACATCGAAATTCGCAGTAAGATAACAACGCAACGGTACATCCCAAAAGCCTTTCCACATTTTATTTCTGATGATTGGCACTTTATTCAGTCTTAAATCCGTATGAAAAAATTCGTAGCGCAAACTGTTTTTCAAGTAAAAAAAATCTAAACCGTCTACAACATACGCGTCATAACCGTGCAAAATATCGCCCCCGTAACCGAAAGCATGATTAAAATTATACGGTTGATTGTCTCGTAACAAATCTACTTTTATGCGCACGGCGTGTGCAGATGACCATTTGTCAGTAATTGGAAAATAGTGTGAATATTTGACCGAAGCGGATAAATTATGTACATCATCACTGCTCAACAAACCTGAAAGAGCGATGGATGCCGCAAAATTATGTCCTTTACTCGGGTAAGGAGCTAAATCGCGCGTATCGTGTTGATAGGTATAAGCTATCCAAGTAAATTTTTGTTGGGTTTTTCTATCGCCTAAATAATTCGGATTGTTTTTTTCTTGAATAACAATCGGGTCCACTTCATTGACATAATAACCCGCAGAGATAAAATGATTGTCAAATAAAGCCGGACGATAACTGAAACCCAAATCGGCACCATAAGTACGCGATAAAGTACCGATAGTGTCCGTTAAATTCGGTACGGTATTGTTTTGAGTAATGTAACCGATTTCATGATTTTTCGCATAAAAAATACTCGAAAAAAACCCCCAATGTTGTTTTTTATCGAAGAAGGGTAACGAATAACCGAGCGCAATTTTTGGTGTGTACCCGCCTTGCAATGTAAGCGTCAACGGGTCGCGTCTGCCGGTTAAATTAAAATGGCTGAGCCGTAAACCGTAATTCACACGGTCTAATTTTCCGCCGTAATCGTGCAACCAAGTATATAAATTGCGATCGCCGTAACTGAATATTGGTCCCGGAAAAATATACCATTTCTCGATTAAATTAATTTCTATAAAAGCGTGATGAATATCTGAACCGTTTTTTAGTGTAAGTGTCACAACTGAAAATAAATTGGTATTAACTAAACGTGTCCGATTAGTAGCAATTAAAGCAGCCATTAATGGCGATTCTATAGTATCGCCTGCTTGAAAAGTTAACTCACGCGTAATGACGTTTCTTTTTGTGAGGTCGTTGCCTTTAACTACAATACTATCAATGACAATAGTATCGGCACCGATTACAGTTAGATATTTAAGGAGTAATAAAAAAACGAGCAAGTATTTATTCATTAGATATTTAGCTATCAGCTATCAATAGTTAGCTATCAGCTATTAGGTTCAATATTGTATGGCTGATAGCTGATACCTTATACATAAAGCTGTCCTTCAAGCACTGCCCGCGAAATTATAATCCGCTGCACTTCCGATGTACCTTCATAAATCTGCGTTATTTTTGCATCGCGCATCAAGCGTTCTACATGGTATTCTCTTACATAACCATATCCGCCATGAATTTGGACGGCTTCAACGGTATGTTTCATCGCAGTTTCAGAAGCGAAAAGTTTTGCCATTGCTGATGCCGTATCATAATTCAGATGTTGATCTTTCATCCAAGCAGCGCGATACACTAAAAGTTTTGCCGCTTCAATATCCGTCGCCATATCCGCTAATTTAAAAGCAATCGCTTGATGATTCGCAATCGGTTTTCCGAAAGTTTCGCGTTGTTTTGCGTAAGTTGTCGCCAATTCAAAAGCGCCGCCGGCGATGCCGAGTGCTTGTGCCGCAATACCGATACGGCCGCCGGATAAAGTTTTCATCGCAAATTTGAATCCGAACCCTTCCGCACCGATGCGATTTTCTTTCGGAACTTTCACATCGTTGTACATAATCGTGTGCGTATCACTCGCCCGAATACCAAGTTTGTCTTCTTTTGCACCAATCACAACACCCGGCATATGCGTTTCTACGATAAGGCAATTAATACCTCTGTGTCCGAGTTCTTTATGCGTTTGCGCCATCACGAGATGTATTTTCGAAGTGCCGCCATTCGTAATCCAATTTTTTGTACCGTTGAGCAAATAATAATCACCCATATCCTCTGCCGATGTACGTTGGCTCGTTGCATCACTGCCTGCTTCCGGTTCGCTTAAACAGAAAGAACCAATCCATTCACCGGTGGCGAGCTTAGGCAGATATTTTCTTTTTTGTTCCACCGTACCAAATTCTTCAATACCGTAACACACCAACGAATTATTTACAGACATTATTACTGAGCAAGACGCATCTACTTTCGATATTTCTTCCATCGCAATCACGTAACTGAGTACATCCATACCGCCGCCACCGTATTCCGGTGATACCATCATACCCAAGAAACCAAGTTGACCCATTTTTTTAACTTGTTCTGTCGGATATTTCATATCGCGGTCGCGTTCAATCACGCCCGGTTTTAAATCTTTTTGCGCAAATTCGCGTGCCGCTTCGCGTACGGCCAAATGTTGGTCGTTAAGCTCGAAAGTCATTTTATTGAATAATGAGTGATAAATGATGAATGATGTAAAAAAATTCATCATTCACCCTTAAAATTAATGCACTTTTTCTTGATATTGTTTCGCAGTCATTAATGCGTGAACTTGTTTTAAATCATGTACACGCACTTTTATAATCCATCCATCGCTGTAAGGATGTGTGTTCACGAGTGCGGGATTGTCATCACCCGATGAAATGATTTTTGTATTTACTCCTAATACTTCTGCGTCAACGGGCATAAATAAATCGGATGTTGTTTTTACGGCTTCTACAGTTCCGAAAATTTTTCCGGCTTTCACAGTTTCGCCGACCGTTTCCACCTCGACATAAACAATATCCCCTAATTCGCTTTGAGCAAAGTCTGTAATACCGATGTAAGCGGTGTAGAGGTCGCCACTCGATTCTAAACGAATCCATTCGTGGTCTTCTGTATAATGCAAATTGCTTGGAAATTCCATAAATTATTTTGGATTTTGGATTTTGGATTTTAATAAGCGCAAATCTAAAATAGACGGCTCAAAAATAAAAATTGACGGCAACATAATGCTATGTTATTGCTTATTTATTTTTAGATTTTAGATTTTAGATTTTAGATTTTAGATTTTAGATTTTAGATTTTAGATTTTAGATTTTAGATCATTACTGTTCAAAATATTTTTCAAACCCCATTTTTTAGTTTTCTTTATGATCTTTGTAATAATCTTTGTGTCCCTTCAGTTTTATTTTAACACAAGGGACACAAAGATTATTACAAAGATCACAAAGCTCTATTCATCTTAAAAGATTTTAAATTTTAGATTTATAAAAATTGAAAATCGAAAATTCACCTAATGTTGTGCATTAGCAATCCTACGTTGAAACGCTTCTGCTGTTCCGGGTTCTACCCAATTCATTTCAATAGATAAATCGCCGTTGATTTTTCGGATACGCTCTTTTGGTTTTATTTTATTAAACTCCTCCTCCATACGCGGATTATTCGACGTAATATTCAGAATGCCTTTTTGATAACCGAAGAAATAAAAATTATCGCTCGAAGTTCTGAGAAAAATATACACGCGATCATCTTCATTGCCCGGCATCTTAAATTCCGCCATTGCTTTAACGACTTTATTAAAAGCTTGTCCGTTGATACTGTTCAATTCTAATTTATTCGACGAAGACACAAAACTTTGAAGTTCCGAATTCCATTTCATTGGCAAACGACTAAAAACAACATCGAATTTGTTGTATTTATCCGGAATGACTAAGGTGCGATTTTTCATATCGTTCACAGTATTATTATAATCTTTTTCGTCGGAAATAAATTCCGTCAATGCCGTTTCATAAAAATTATCTTTTTTGTAGTCAACATCGGTTGCATCGAAGTTACCACTTTGAACATCTAATGCCATAATTTTTAAAAGTTTATCCGGAATACCCAAGTCAATTCCCGCCATTGTTTCAATCGCGACTGCTACGCCGGCAATTCCGCCGAGTGTATCGGTTTGCGGTTCATTCGGACGCAAAAAATGCGTTTGTACACGACCGGCAGCGACAACTTTTACGCCTTCTAAGCCGGAGCACAAACTTAATTTACCGTCGGCACGTACATTTCCAGTTTTGTTCGAGAAAACGAATTTGTTGCCGCGTAGAGATACATCCGCAACTTTGAGGGAATCACCGGCAATTAATTCATCTTTTGAGGCATCGTATTTCATGACACCGCGCACATCAATCACCACTCGATCTTTTCTGAAAGTGAGCGGTGTCATTACACGCGGATAAGCGTTGGCATTTTCCTTACTGATGTAAACACCGGTAGCGAGCGGGTCACCGTTTTCGTTTTTCGGTGTTTTATATACGATGTTCAAATTTTTCTTGTCGCCTTTGAAATTAATATCGAACCAAGTGCCTTCGCCCAAACGATCCAAAGTCAATTTGGCAAAACCTTGAAGTAATAAATTTGGCTCATTAGATGCCAATGAAATTTTTCCTTTAAAAAGTACTTTAGAATCAATATAAAAATTAGCGGAGTCGCGCACTTCACCGGTGGCGCGTGTTTCCGTCTTTTTTTCACCGCGAGAACCTTTGCCGACACGCGTACCAACGATATTATCAAATTTAATTTCTTGCTTTTTATTGCCGATATTATATTCGTAAAAACCTTCAGCACCGTAATTTTTTTTGCCGTCAATGCGCACCGATGCGCGATTAATGACGTGATAGCGCGTGGCGGTATCACAAACGATACGCGCATTGCTTAAAGGCAATATTTTTCCGCCGGTCGGAACCGTTACTTTCATGCTGTCCGGATAAATAAAAGCATCGCAAATTCGGAGATATTCTACACCGCCGGCGTTTAAAACATTTGTTTTTAAATCATAAGAACCTGTAACGCCATCAAATTTCAAAGAATCTTGTTCGGGGTCGGTACAAAGAAATGTTGCCGGTTTTCCCCCGGCATCAAAAACAATACTTTCATTCTGCAAATCCCATTCAAATTGATTCATCGAAGTTTTGTAGCGAATACTCGGCATAGCCGTTTCAATAGTTTCCGAATTGGCTTTAAAATGTCCTTTTTGTTTATCGAAATCAATTTTACCGGTAATGTTTTTTGTATCAAAAGCCAATTGATTACCCGCAATCGCTTTATCGAGTGTGCGAATACTCATGTTCATTGTATCAGCTTCAACAGTATGTGCACCGAAAGAAAATAATTTTGATTGCAACGTACCTTTATCCCAATCAAAAACGCCTTTACCTTTCACGCCTGCGGGTGTAACGACGAGTGTATTTTTGAGCGTGTGATTGTTTTCTCTAAAAATTTTGAAAACAGATGTATCCACAGTCACATACAAACTGTCTTTATAAGGTTTCCAATGCAAACGTACATTGCTGCTGCTGACTTCCGGTGTGTTTTTCGTGTGGTCTTCTTTCATATCAAAATTCTTGGAACTTCCGAGTGTTTCTTTAGGCTTGAAAACAATATCATCTGATTTCACAACCGCGCCCAAATATTTCAATGTACCATCGCCGAAAAAGCCTTCGTTGTTTAATGTGATTTTACCGTTAAAATTTCCTTTGTTTTTATATAATGAATTACCGTCGCTATTCGTATTTGTAATAAAACCCAAAGAAGTATCTTTTTGCAGCACCACAGTTTCGCTGAACGGCAACATAATATCG
>JAYTIA010000081.1:0-2370 GCA_043732145.1 Saprospiraceae bacterium | reverse complement strand
CTGCGTCCGCATTGCTATCAGTTACCGGATTGTGTCGTACCGGTTCAACAGGTACATTCGAACTGTAACGCGGTTCTTCAAACGGTTGGCTATTTTCTTTTATGGGTGTATGGAAAGGACTAATTGCCGACGAATTACTTTCGGAAGCTAATAAAACGTTTTCGACGGGAGATGCAGTTAATTCGGTAGCATGTTTCAATCGGCTGTTTTCCCAAATACCGGCAATTACTTGTCCGTCCGATAAAATTAATTTGCCGTTGCCATGCCACATTCCATGAAACCATTGGCCTTCGTAACGTTTACCGTTGCGATAAGTCGCCGTACCGTCGCCGTTCGGATATTTATTTTTAAATTGCCCGACGTACAAAACTGTATCGCGTTTTTTAAACCAACGTTTACCGAAACCGTTAAGGCAGTCGCCATCAATACATTGTCCAATACACGTTGCTCCTCCATAGATACAAAGAACACATAAAAAAATTAATTTCCGATAACGATTCATAGCTTTTGGTAGTGAAGTATAAAGTCTATACCCTTTTTACGTACAAACACCACGAAAGTTTAATTTTTTTTGTTAAACCGGATCATCAATTTAAAAAAAAATCATACTTAATATATACCTTTTATAGATATTTTTTTGAGAAGCGTTTTATGCCGGCGTTAATCCGATTTTGCGTTTTTTTTCATGCTTATTGCCTAAATTTTATGAAAACAATGAATAAAATGACTAAAATCATTTAATTTTGGATTATTTTTGAAAAAATATTTTATTTTATATGCTTTCAGAATTTTCGAGAATAAATAAAAATACCTTATTGGGTTTAGTATTTCTTTTCAAAAAAATAATTATTAAAAAAGGTATAATAATTGGATTATTGGTTTATCAACCAACATTAACCAAAAGGGAATACAGCTACTAATTTCAATGCAATTACAAAATAAAATCACTGATGCGGCAAAAAGAAATCCGATTTTTGATGAAGTCAATATCGGTCGAGATTCGATTTTGAGTCGTGTACGGCAACTCATGTCTAATGATTTATTGCTTGACGGACACACTGTTTCTTTCGCAGGGGTTCAACTTTTACAGCAGGCGTGGGATATTGTACAAAATGATAATGATAATGATATTTTTACACTGAAATTAGATATTCTTTACGCCCTTACCGATACTTATTTACAACGCCAAGCCTTCGATAAAATAGAACTTTATCATACACCTTTATTGGAATTAAGTCGTCGGCGACACGATGTACGTAAAGAAATTTTAGCACTCATTTGTAAAGCAGTTTTGTTGAGTATTTCTTCCGATTATAAAGAAGCTCTATCGCTTTTTATGGAGGCGTATGAAAAAAGCCGATCTGTACAAGCACACCATCATGCAGCACGTTGTTTAATAAATATCGGAACAATTTACGCTAATTTATTTAATTATGATGCTGCTCAAACACGGTACAACGATGTTTTACGCGACTATAAAGATGTTATTGATGCACCCACGCATGCTGCAGTGCATTTGAATATCGGCAATCTATCTTATGCGAGTGAACAATATGCTGCTTCGCTTTTTCATTTGAAACAAGGTTTGAAATTGGCGCAAGAATTTGATTTTACAGAAATTTCGGCTCACGCACACGCGTTGATATGTCGTTCATTGTTGGCATTGAATCGTTTTGAGGAAGCTGTTGAACATGAACAATTGGCGGAAGAAATTATTGCCGTCAGCAGTATAAACATTCCGGGCAGGTCTATTCATTTTTTGAATGTAGCGCAAATTGCATTTAAACGTCAATTAGTAAAACAAGGCAATTATTTCGCCATTAAAGGAATCGCTGCTGCTCGACGTGTAATAGATGACAGTACTGAATTACGCGGTTTTGCTTTATTGGCAAATGCTTTTGAAGATGAAAAGCGTTTCGATTTAGCTTTTCGTGCACAAAAAATTTATGCGCAACGCCAAGCAGATTATCTGAAAATGCAACGCAAAATGCACGCTTTAGATTTAGAAATACGCTATTCTCTGAATGAAAAACAACGACGCATAGAAGAACTTTTGCGCGAAAATCAATATCAATCTATTTTATTGGAAAAGACCTACCAAATTGAACAACAAAATGAACAATTGCGTGAAATAAATGCCGAGTTACAACAATTTGCTTATATCACTGCGCACGATTTGAAAGAACCTTTGCGCATGATTGGATCGTTTACACAAATTATTCAACAACAATATGCTTCACAAAATAATCAAGAAACGGCGGTGCCGTTTCGATTTATCAGTGAAGGTGTGACGCGCATGAGTGCTTTGCTCGACGCACTTTTACAATACGCCGTTATCGGCAGAACAAACATTCAACCGGAACCGGTGAA
>JAYTIA010000080.1:0-6345 GCA_043732145.1 Saprospiraceae bacterium | reverse complement strand
AGAAAATCCCAACAAATCATTCATATTATATACGCCTTTTTTTCCGACAAGCCATTCTGCGGCGATTAAAGCACCGGAAGCGAAACCGATGCGTGAATGAGCTGTATGTGAAATTTCTATCGTATCCACATCGGAAATATATTGAACAACATGGGTACCCGGTGCAGGATCAATGCGTTTGGCTTCGATAAGTAAATCATTCTTACTGCTCGGTGCATTGCATACCCATTGTTTTTTGCGTTCTATATTTTTAAAAATATCGTTGGCTAAAGAAATAGCTGTACCGCTCGGCGCATCTAATTTTTGCGTGTGGTGTGTTTCAGATATACGCACATCATACTGTGGGTAATTATCCATAATACCGGCGAGGCGTTTATTGATTTCAAAAAAAATATTCACGCCCAAACTGTAATTAGAAGCATAAAAAAACGCCGCGTCGTGTTCTTTACACTTTGAAACTACTGCTTCAAATTCTTTTAACCACCCTGTTGTACCGCAAACTACCGGCACACCGGCATCAAAACATTTGATCAAATTTACTGCTGCGGATTCAGGTTGCGTAAATTCTATTGCTACATCAGCTTTTTTTAAAAGCGTTTTTGTTAATTCATCTTTAAAATCAATGCGCGCAACGATTTCATGTCCTTTCGTAATTGCCAGATGCTCAATGGTTTTACCCATTTTTCCATAACCGATTAATGCGATTTTCATAATAAAAAGTTAAATAAATTTTCAATATTGTAACGAACGATGTTGCCTGCGTCAAAATTTCGTCGGATTGCTTGGTCAAACGATATTAACACGATAGGTACCCGCCACAGTAAAATGTATGTAGGTTTTTTTTATTAAATTGCAAAAGTGATAAAACTTGCTCAAATTTTTAATAAGTTTGCTAAATGATTTTAATTTTTGATTTTAATTTTTATGAGAAAATTTTATCAGAAAAATTATTTTTTTTATTTTTTTATTTTTTTATTTTTTTCAAGTTGCATTTTTTCTGAAAAAAAAAATGTTGCTCTCGGATTTTATTTTTGGCGCACGCGGTTTAATCTCAATGCGAGTGAAAAAAAAATTTTGGAAGATTTTGAAGCCGCACATCTCTACGTAAAAATTTTAGATATTGATTGGAGTGACGACGAAAAATTTCCGATACAGGTAGGTGCAATAGATACTTTTCCGGTGAGTAACCAAAAAATAAATATCACGCCGGTAATTTTTATTACTAATCGAACATGCTTTAATATTTCCGAAAATTTAATTGATTCGTTTGCAGAAGCAGTTGTGAAAAAATGTTTTTCATATTCCGGATTTGCTTACGTTAAAGAAATTCAATTCGATTGTGATTGGACAGAAACTACGCGCCAAAAATATTTTTTATTTTTAGAAAAAATTAAAAAACATTTCGAACTTTCAGAAAATAAAAACATTCAACTTTCTGCGACAATCCGTTTGTATCCGTATAAATATTTTCAAAAAACCGGCGTACCGCCGGTTCACGCAGGAATGTTAATGGTTTACAATTTAAACGCACTCGATGAACCTGAAACGCGCAATGCCATTTTAGATATACCTACATTGAAAACTTATTTAACCGGGAATAAAAAATATCCGATTCCGCTCGGTCTTGCATTACCGATTTATGCGCAAGGTGTTATTTTGCGCGATGGTCGTGCCGTTCATTTATTTAATAATTTAACATCGGGAGAAGTTGAAAATGATTTACATTTTACAAAACAAACAACAACAACTTACAGCGTCAAACAAAATTGTTATTTTAAAGGCGTTTATATTTATGCCGATGATGTTTTAAGATTCGACGAAGTTTCTAAAGAAAATTTGTTGGAGGCTTCCGAATTGTTATCGAAAAAATTTAGGAATAATATAAATGAAATCTGTTTTTTTTCGCTCGATTCACTCTGTTTAAAGAACTATAACCCAGAAGATTTATATAAGGTGTTGTCTGTTTTTGACAACTTTTAATTTTCAATCAGAAAATACGCCTAAATGCGTTGCCGTCGAATTGTATTTCCGATGCTCGAAATATTTTTTCAATGCAAAACGCGTCGAAGCAAAAGCAATATCATGCCAAGGAATTTCGGATTCCGTGAAAAGTTGTATGTCGGTACTTTCAGGTGTGAGATGGAAATGCAAATCCGTCATTGCTGCTAAAAAATGTAAATGCACTTGATTGACCGACACGACAGAATAAACGGTGTGCAAGTGCAAAATGCGCACCACAGCACCGGTTTCTTCAAAAACTTCGCGAGCAGCACCTACATCTGCACTTTCATCGTTTTCCATAAATCCGCCGGGAATATTCCACAAGCCGAATTGCGGTTCGATACCGCGTTTGCAAAGCATGACTTTATCTTCCCAAATCGGTAAACAACCGACAATGATTCTCGGATTTTGGTAATGAATTTCGCCACAGCGCACACAATAATAGCGCGGTAAATGATCGCCTTCGATATTACCGAAACTTATTTTTTCGCCACAGTTGGAGCAGAAATTCATTAATATGGACGATGGACGATTGACAATAGACGATGGATAATAGACAATGGACAAATATTTTATTTCATTTTATTATCCATTGTCTATTGTCTATCGTCTAATTCTTCGGTTTAATATTATAATTCGTTGTTTTTCTAAACACTGCTTCCAATACTTCTCCTTTCAATTGTTCTTTCAAGTTACCTGCTTCAATCGCTTTTTTTAATAAAGGCAAAACTTCTCTATAAACATTCAGCGTGCGCTCGATATCGGCATCAGAATGACTAAAACACATATTGTGAAAACCCGCCCATAAAATGCCCCGCCGAATCATTTCTTGTTGCATAAAAGTTTTTACCTCTAAACCATTTCCTGCTTCAGACGTAAACGTTACCATAGAACGGCAATTATAGCCGATACATTTTGTATATTTTTCCATGCCGAGTTCTTGCGCTATTTTATTGTAACCGTCTTTCATCATCGCGCCTTTTTCATCCAAATATTTCGGTACATTTTTAGCAATAAGTTCTTTAATAGTCGCTTTACACGCTGCTAAAGATAAAGTTTCACCGCCGAAAGTGGTGTAACTGAAAACTTCCGAGTTGAAAAGTTCCATCACATCAGCTCTGCCGGTTAGAAAAGCAATCGGCATACCGTTAGCACACGCTTTTGAATAAACAGCTAAATCCGGCTTCACGCCGAAGTATTCTTGAGCGCCACCAATTGCGATGCGGAAACCTGTCCACATTTCATCAAAAATTAAAAGAGTCCCGTTCGCTTTACACACAGCCGCTAATTCTTTCAAAAAACCCGGTTTCGGTGCTTCAAAAATAAATGGTTCAAGTATGAGTGCTGCCACATCTTTATCTAATGATGCTTTAATAGATTCGATATCATTGTACTCAAAAGTATAAGTCAAATTTTGAACTGCTTCAGGAATACCGAGATTGCGCGAAGTGATACCGATATACCAATCGTGCCAACCGTGATAACCGCAACAAAATACTTTATCGCGTTTAGTAAATGCACGCGCCACACGGATAGCTGCGGAACAAACATCCGCACCGGTTTTAGAAATTTTTACGGCTTCCGCATTCGGAATAATTTTTTTTAGTAGCTCCGATATTTCGACTTCTAATGGGTGCATTAAAGAAAACGTGATGCCTTCTTTCAATTGTTTTTTTATTGCATTGTCTACCGCCGGATAACAATAACCGAGTGAAACAGGACCGATTGCCGCGTTAAAATCAATAAATTCGTTGCCATCTACGTCCCAAACGTGCGATCCTTTTCCTTTTTGCAAATAAATAGGCGCGACACCTTTTGTGAATTGTCCCGGACCTTTTGCCAAAGTTTGGGTGATAGGTTTTTGCACTTTTAATCCGCGTTTGTAAAGTGCTTGCGATTTCGTTATCGTCGGAAGATTTTGTTCCATGAATATAGTTGATGGTTGATGATTGACGGTAAATAGTTAAAATGAATGTCGGACAACCAGGAAACCTTCTTTTTATATTTTTCCATTATCTGGTGTCCGGTATATGGCATCCATTTTTTATTCGGACGCGCAAAATTATATGAATGAGATGATTTTTGTTGTGTTCCTGAAGAATTTAATTATTTTACAGAAATAAAAATAACCTCGTCGAAGCTGAAAGCCTAAACATGGTTAAAACTCAAAAAAATATTTTTTACAATCACTTTTTATTTCTAAAAACCTTGTATATTTGCACCCGCTAACAAAGAATTAGTTTAATAAGTGAAAAAAAAATTGAAATCGGGGGCGTGGCGGAATTGGTAGACGTATCAGACTTAGGATCTGACGCCGCGAGGCATGGGGGTTCGAGTCCCTCCGCCCTCACTAAATAAAACTAAATAAAAGGGTATAGAACAACAAACAGTGAACAATATTATTAGTTGTTCGTTATTCGGTATTCATTATTATTTTCTCTCCAAGTAAAATCTCTCCGTTTGTCAATCAACCATTGACAATTAATAATTTACAATTAATATGGCACATATAACGCGCAACGAGCTGGATGCACAACACATCAGATTGGATATTACGCTTGCACCTGAAGACTACATCGGTCGTTTTGAAAAAGAAATTAAATCTTTATCGCGAAACGCGCAAGTAAAAGGATTTCGTCCGGGAAAAACACCGACGGCAATGATAAAAAGAATGTATGGTAATAATGTTTTGATGGATACGGTGCAAGATATTCTCTTGAAAGAACTTAACGCGTATTTAGAAGATACTAAACCTGATATACTCGGACATCCGGTTTTATCCGAAAAACAACCGGATAATAAAATGAGTTTGACGCACCCGACAGATATTACATTTAGTTATGAAATCGGTTTGCGTCCGGAAATAAATTTTGATGATATTGAAATAGCGCGTTTTGACAGATACCAAATTGAAGTGCCGGATAGTCAAGTAGATGAAGTAGTAGAGCGCATCAGAGGCTCTTATAAAGTTAATGTTGATATCGAAGAAGGTACGATTGAAGCTGAAGATTCTTTCAAAGTTGATTTCAAAGAAGTAGCCGGTATGTTTTCCGGTGAAACGACGCTCTCTCTTAAATTTATAAAAGAGGATTTGCACGCATCTTTCATAGGTTTAAAAACAGAGGAATCTGTAACAGTAGATATTTTCGATTTAGAAAAAAAATCTGACGATAAAACTGTACGTAAATATATTTTAGGTTTAGATGATTCGGACGACCGTTTTATAAGTAATATGTTTGAGTTAACGATTAAAACAATTGTGCGGAGTATGCCCGGAGCAGTTGGTGAAGACATGTTCAATAGCGTTTTTCCGGACAAAAATATCACTGATGAGTTGACATTCAGAGAAACCTTGCGCACCGAACTCGCTAAAAATGAAGACTTAGCCGTTAATCGTTTATTGACAAATAACATTATTGATAAATTGAAAGATAATGTGACGCTACCGGATAATTTCATGAAACTATGGTTGGTATCGCAAGATAATAATCCGGCACAAGCAAAATTGGGCATTGAGGCGCAGTATCCAATGATGGCTGAAATGATGAGACGCGAAATTATTACAAATAACATCGTGAATCATTTCAAATTGAATATCACTGAACCGGAAATTGTCGCATTTATTGATCGTTATTATGGTGTTCAATACGGTATGCAATCGCTCGGTCCTGAATTGGCGCAAATGATTTACGAGAAAATGAAAAAAGAAGACAGTGCCGAACTGCGCGGATATACACAAACATTAGCGGAAGTAAAAATAGGTAATTATTTTTATGAGAAAGGTTTAACAAACCCTGTTTCAATAAGTGCGGAAGAATTAGACAAAAAATGGAAAAAATTTGTTGGCAGAGAAGAAGCCATGGAATTTTTGGCAAAAGAACATGATCACGAAAATCATAATCACGACCACGATCATAATCCGCACCACCTTTTTGAAGACGTGCATGAAACACCAATTGAAGTGATTGAGTAGTTGACTTACTGATGTTAGACTTATTGACTTTAGACAACTTTTTATTTTCCAACATCAATAAGTCCAACATCAGTAAGTCCCTTAAAACTTTTACAATATTCAAACGTTTATATCGTCATAGTAAGTAGTCAAGCGTCTTGCTTTTGAGAAAATTTAAGGCGCAACAAATTTCAAATTTCAAATTTAAGGTTTACTATGATTCCAAATAATGAGTTTAAAAAATATGCCGTTAAACATCACGGCATGAGTTCCATGCACCTCGAAAAATTCATGGAAAAAAGCGTAACAGGCATTTCTGTTCCTAATATTACCGGTTTTACGCCGACGGTTATTGAAGAACGTCAGTTGAATGTATCTGCTATAGATGTTTT
>JAYTIA010000079.1:0-6350 GCA_043732145.1 Saprospiraceae bacterium | reverse complement strand
TCATAAATTCAATGATGAATGATGAATTATGAATGATGAATATTGTTTTGAATGATAAGTGACGAATTAAAATTCGCCATTTATCATTCATTATTTATCATTAAAATAAAAATTTGCCGGCAGAATAACCAACCGTTACGCTAACCGGCTTTTTCTTAATAAAATAAAATAATTCGAAAATTACTTTAAGAACGCGATAACTAGACCAAAAAGAGCCACCGCTTCAACGAAAGCCGCCATGATAATCATATTTGCGCGAATATCATTTACTGCTTCCGGCTGACGTGCAATAGCTTCCATCGCTTTACCGCCAATTTGTCCGATACCTATTCCGGCTCCAATAGCCGCTAAACCTGCACCAATTGCTGAATACATAATATTATAGATTTTAAATTTACAATTTTAAATTTTGGATTTGCTATGTTGATTTTAGCTTAAAAATTTTTGATTACATCAAGTGAATCTAAAATCTAAAATCCAAAATCATTTAATGGTGGTGTTCTTCAATCGCACCACCAATATAAGATGCTGTTAGCATTGTAATAATATACGCTTGTACAAATGCTACCAACAATTCGATACAACTTAAAAATAAAGCAAACGGAATTGCCATTGCAGTTCCCGCCACCGCACCGATAACACTTTTACCGGCATTACCGAAAACAAAAATCAAACTCACCAATGAAACTATGATGATATGACCGGCAGTAATATTCGCAAACAAACGTATCATCAACGATACCGGTTTTGTAAACACGCCAATCAACTCAATCGGTGCCAAAAATATCTTCATCGCAACAGGCACGCCCGGCATCCAAAAAATATGTTTCCAATAATCTTTTGTCGCATTAAAGTTCGTTACAACAAATGCAATGAGTGCTAATGCAGCTGTAGTTGCTAAGTTGCCGGTAACATTCGCGCCGAAAGGTGCGAGCGGTACCAAGCCGAATAAATTTAAAGTCAGAACAAAAAAGAAAATACACAACAAGAGTGGCAAATATTTTTCGTAATGATCGCCGATATTGGGTTTAGCAATATCGTCGCGAATAAAAGTTACCAACGGCTCTATTATACTTTGAACGCCTTTCGGAGCTAAACCTTTGCGCGTGACATAACTTTTAGCGGCAGTTACAAAAAGACCGAAAAGTAATCCGGCAGCCATCAACATCGTGAAAACATTTTTTGAAATCGAAAAATCGTAAAACGATGTGGGAGATACTAAACCTGACGCTTTTTCTAATTCGTATTTTTGTCCTTTTATTTGAACAAAACCGGTTTCTGAACCGTCCGGATGTTTTTCGTTTTCAACAAATTCCGGTTCACCTTCTTTCCCTTTAAATGTTTCTAGATCAACTTCGCCTTTAGGAAAATTCGGGTCAATTATTCTGCGCATCATACCATGTTCACTCACATAACGATCATAAGCACGTTCACCGTGTTCGAACACCGACGACATAAAAGTTTTCAAACCATCTTGTTTAGAATAAAGAATACAAGGCAACGGAATAGTGTAATGTCCGAACAAATGAAATTCGTTGGCATTACTGATGTGATACATGATTTCATCGGTCGGGTCATATTTTCCTTCGCCTTTAACCGTTTCTACGGCAGGAGACGTACCGGCAGGTTCTACCTGTTGCGCTTTTACGCCGAATGATACCAAAAAAATGACTATCGCCGCGAGAAGTATTCGTCTGAAAAGCATATATGTAGGATAAAATCTTAACAAGTTCTGAAAAACGGTGCAAAGGTAGTCAGTGAAAACGATTTTTAAAAGTGATTTTTAAAATTTTCGGTGATTTTTTGTGAATGTTTTTGTTTTTTTAAGCACCGACAGAGGGGAAATAATATTATCGGTGTCAAAAAATGATATTTTTGACATCGATATCAATTGTCACGTCGTTTTTGCTCCACGCACAATCCGACTCAAAATTTTTGGAAAAAATCTTTTCACTATTACGGCAAAACTTTCTCGAGGCTCGGCTAAAATAATTTCTTCGCGTCCAGCTTTCATCGCGGCAATTATTTTTTGTGCGACGATGTTCGGGTCGAGACCTTTACCGGTCGCCTCATCCATTGTTCCTTGATTTTTTCCCGTAGCCGTGAGTGCGTTCATGCTAATATTAGTGCGCACAAATCCGGGACAAACGATGAGTACTTTTAAGCCTTGCGTAAATGTTTCGGCGCGTAAAGTATCAAAAAAACCATGCAAACCGTGTTTGGCGGCGGCGTAAGATGAACGCAAAGGCGCACCTAATTTTCCCATGATACTCGAAATGACGATGATGTTTCCTTTTCTTTGCGCCAGCATACTCGGCAAAATTGCTTTCGTCATCGCAATTGTTCCTAATAAATTAACATCAATAAGTTTTTTATCAACAGAAAAATCCGTTTCTGATGTTAATGAACGCTGACTTAATCCGGCATTGTTCACTAGAACATCAATTTTTCCGTAAGTTTTCATTGCTTCACCGACGATAGAAAAAATTTCGATGTGCTTACCTAAATCTAACGGAATTATATCCACTTGACTTGCGCCGATGCAATTTTTTTTCACGCGTTCCAACTCCGCACTGTTGCGTGCAGATAAAATTAAATGCGCACCTTCTCGTGCGAACGCATAAGCTAATGCTTCTCCTATGCCGGACGATGCGCCGGTTATCCAGATTATCATGTTAGTTTGGTTAGTTAGTTAGTTTACTCCTGTAATGCGAAAATACAGAAGATTTTGAAAGAAACCCGAGATATTTTTCTTCGCTGTCCACCACCGGTAAATTCCACGCGTCTGTTTTTTCAAATTGCGACATGACAGCGTTCATTTCATCCGTTATTTTTAAAACAACGGGCGCGTTATTCATCAATTGTTTTACTTTTATAACTTCATAGAGTTCGGTTTGAAACATCATTTCGCGCACATTGTCGAGTGTAATCACGCCGACAAAAACATTTTCAATATCTGTTACGGCAAAAATATTTCTGTTCGATTGCGCAATGATACGCACTAAATCGCCCAAATTTTGATCAATAAAAATAGATTTTATATCTGTTTCAATCAGCGATTCGAGTTTGATTTGCATCAGAATATTATGGTCGCGATTATGTGTAAAAATTTTTCCTTTCGCTGCCAATTTCCGCGTTTCCATTGAAAATGGTTCGTAATGTTTTGCGACGGCAAAACTGATAGATGAAACAATCATTAAAGGAATCATCAAATCATAACCACCGGTAATTTCGGCAATCAAAAAAATAGCGGTGAGTGGCGCGTACATAACACCGCTTAATACTCCCGCCATACCAACCATCGTAAAATTACTTTCCGGCAAAGTGTGAATGTGCAACAAATTGACAACCCGCGAAAATAAAAATCCTGCGTGTGCGCCGACAAAAAGTGAGGGCGCAAAATTTCCGCCGTTGCCGCCCGAAGAAAGTGTTAATGTTGTAGCGACGGCTTTCAAAAGCATCGTCAACAAAACTACGACAACAATTGTCCAATCTTTATTCAAATGAAACCAACTACTCCAACCGGCAGTTAAGAAATTAGCTTTGCCGCCGGCAATTTGTTTTATTGCGGCATAACCCTCTCCAAACAATGTGGGTGTCGAATAAATTAAGAAGGTGAGCAGCAAGCCCCCGACAACTAATTTTAAGTAACGTTTATCGCCAAATAATTCAAAAAAAGATTCAATCAGATGCACTGTTTTGGCATAGTATAAAGATACAAAAGCGGTGAACGCAGCGAGCAGAAAATAATAAGGTATGTTCGTATAATCGAATTTCTGTTGCAATTTGAAGGTAAAAAGCAGTTCTTCGTGAAAAGCAATCGTGGAACATAACATGCCGCAAGCGGCGGCGATAGCAAGCGGCGCAAATGAAGCTACGGAAATATCGGTGATTAAAATTTCTATGGCGAACATCATTCCGGCAATCGGCGCATTAAAGACAGCAGCGATACCGGCAGCGGTACCGCAACCTAAAAGCAAAACGCGCTCTTTATATCCCCAGTGCAACTCGGAAGCGATATTGCTGCCAATTGCGGCGCCTGTTACGACAATTGGTCCTTCCAAACCCGCAGAACCGCCGAAGCCGACAGTTATCGCACTCGTAATAACTTGCGAGTAAATTTTATGTCGCTTAACGAAGCCGGATTTTTTTGCAATTTCATAAAGAATATTCGGAATGCCGCGTTCTAAATTACCTTTCAAAAAGTAAACTGTGAATAAAACAGTGAGCAACAAACCGATAAAAGGATAAAAAATAATGCTCGGATTTTGTCTTTCTAATTTATCTTCAATAAACGTGTGATAAATCGTGTGAACAATAAATTTAAGAGCAAGTGCCATCATACCCGATGCCAATCCGACAATTATACTTGATAATATGATGAATTGGTGCGGCGTTAAACGATGGCGTATGTAGGAAACAAGTTTATTCATGAGTTATGTAAACTATGTGCCTAAGTAACGAACAATGAATAATGAAAAATCCTGCTACAAATTGATTGTCAATAATTTGTATGAAAAAAACCGGCGTTTATTTTCATTCAACTAGTAATTTGGTTCAAGGAATAAGAAAGAAAATACGACGGCAGTTTCTACAATTAACGTAGTCTATCCGCCGAACGCACCAATTTTTCATCGCGCCGAATAAAGCGTACCGCTAGCCAACTGCAAATCATGGCAACGATAAGCGCGGGAATTGCAAAACCATAATTGGATTGTAGTGTGATACCGGTTGTATTTTCAGGAGCCACTGTTTTTGCAAATGTTTCTCGGGCATCCCAAAGACCATAAATCAGAGCAGCACCGACAACCAAATTGCATAGCATCACTATTAGAGCTTGTGTCGGGCGATTTTTGTATAAAAAAAGTGCAATTAAAAATCCGACGGCTCCGACTAATGAAAGTGCCATCAAAATTTTATCGTCTTGAATACTAAAAACGTTATCACTGTAAGGTGAGCCGGCACTTGGTACGCCATGAATTAAAGACATGAAATTTACAGCCTTCGATTCTAAAGAAAATACCGCACCGGAAGCTAAAAATAAAAATATAGATTGTATGCGTTGTAACATATTTTGGATTTTGAATTTTAGATTTTGAATTTTAGATTTTGGATTTTAGATTAACAAAAATAAACTCGAAACAAACAGAATAATTCAAAAATCTAAAATTCAAAATCCAAAATCGTAATTAATTATCTATCTTCATTTTAAATCCGACACTGTGAATGTTTTCAATTTTTATGCGCGGATCATCACCGAGATACTTCCTCAAACGTGAAATGAAAACATCTAAACTGCGTCCGAGAAAATAATCGTCTTCTCCCCATAAACTCTCAAGTATAAACGAACGACGCACTACTTCATTTTTATTTTCGGCAAAAAGTTTCATTAAATCTCCTTCTTTTTGTGTCAAATTGCGTTCTTCATCACCAAATTTCAGCGAAAGATTTTTATGATCGAACAAATAATTACCAATAGTTAAATAAGTCGGCACCGGACCTTGTACCATTTTTGAGCGGCGCAGGAAAATATCTATTTTCAGAATAAGTTCTTCGATACTGAAAGGCTTCGTGATATAATCATCCGCCCCTAATTTCAATCCTTTAATGCGATCTTCTTTCATGGATTTCGCCGTGAGAAATAAAATGGGTACTTGCGTATTATATTTTCGTATTAATTCAGCTAATGCAAAACCATCGGTATCCGGCAACATCACATCGAGGATGCATAAATCATAATCGTTTTTTTTAATAGCTTCTATTGCCGTTTTTCCGTTTTCGCAACAAATAACTGTGTAGCCTTGCAGTTCTAAATTGTCGCGTGTTACGAAACTCAAACTTTCATCGTCTTCAACATAGAGCAATTGTGCTTTCATAATCGTTTTGACAGAGTTAATGTAATTATTAGTTATGGGTTGTTAGTTGTTTAGTGAGCGCCTAATATAAATTGGCGACAAATAATCTTCAAAATAAATTATGGACTACGGTTAATTGCCGGCGACTGACGGCTGATAGCTGATAACTGCCGGCGATGATGACGTTTTTTGAATTTCCAAAACACGTGGAATATCTATCGCAATACTCGTCCCTTTATTAATTTCAGATGCTAAAGTAATACGCCAATGATGCGCGTGTGCAATATTTTTCACATAATATAATCCTAAACCGAAACCCTTCACGTTGTGAATATCGCCGGTAGAGACGCGATAAAAGCGATAAAAAACTTTTTTATGATGCTCATTGCTGATACCGATACCTTCATCCTTAATCAATAAACGAATAAAGGCACCGGAATCTTCTGTCACGACCGATATATGCGGCTCACCTTCTTTGGAATATTTAATCGCATT
>JAYTIA010000078.1:0-6368 GCA_043732145.1 Saprospiraceae bacterium | reverse complement strand
TATCCGGATTTTGATTCGTTTGCATATTCATAAGTCCGATTCTCCAATTCTGATCTAATTTGCCGCTCAACCTTGCTCCAAATGCAATCGGGTTTGTTAATCCTATGCGTCTTGAAAAAAATGGACGAATACCGCTGTAACCAAAATTGCCGAAGAGATCTCCGTTTTCCAAAAAAAATTGTCTGCGTTCGGGATAAAACAATTCAAAACGACTTAAATTAGCTACTTGAACATCAATATCTACTTGCGAAAAATCCGGATTAAGCGTCATGTCCAAATTTAGAGAAGGAGTTATCGCTATCTTGGCATCCAAACCAACCGCGGTTTTTGTTACAGTAGGCGTTGCATTTTGATAATCTTTTGTAAATCCGGTTAAGGCATAAGGAATCAAAGAAATATTTTTTCCGGGCGAAGGCGGCGGTTGATCCCAAATAAGAGAGCCTGTAAAAGCTAATGCAGCAGTTGGAAATTGCCGAGGTACCGGCGCCCATGCCGATTTTTCGGTCGTTTTCAAATCATTGCGACCGAAATTTATTCCCCATTTTGTTAATTCTTTTTTATAGCGAATAGTTTTGAATGGAATCGCCGCTTCAAATACCCATTTTTCTTTATCGCTGATCACTTCCGAAACCCATTTATTATCCCAACTCCAATCAACTTTCCCGCCTTCGTACATGAGACCATCACATTGGGCACCTGCCGCATTCGCACCAAAACAAAAACCGCTTGTTTGATCGTTAAATGGATCTATAAAAACCAAAAAATTATCATTTTTTAAAAACGCAAAGTCTCTACGCATAGATTCAACCATATCCGGGCCTTTCGGTTTATAGCAGACGGCAATGAGATACAATTTTTCGTCGTCATAAGCCATTCTAACTTCAGTTTTCACATGAGCGTGACTTGTATCCATGGGTAAAACCATGTAAAAATCTCTTGCTACGGCACATTCATTCCACGCAGATTCATCCAAAACTCCGTCAATTTTAATGGGCGTTTTTATTTTGCGAATGTCAAGTTGAAAAGTTTCATTCTTTTTTTGAGCTTGTAGCAAAAAAGTTTGTAAAATGAAAAACAATAAACAGATTTTGTATGTATGAAGCATGGTTCATCGTTCACATTAATTCAAGTAAGGATTTTCGATTAAACGCAAAGTTAGTTTTTTAAAATTTAATTTATGAACTCCAATTTTCTGAATTTGGATTTTATTTAATGGAAAGAAAGAATATAACAGCCTAAAATTTGTTCCGCTATGAAATGTTTTATCGAGAGTATTTAATTAAGTGTGTCAATTGAAAAAAATTATATTGAAAATCAATTGGTTATAAAAAATTGACACACTTATTTGACTAGCCTCGTTTTATCTGCATAAGTTTTAAACCGAAAAAAATTTATCGCTTGAATTCTTTTTTTAAATTTGCTGTTTAAAAATTTCAAAAATTTTTTTTTGCGACTATGGCTTTCTAAAAAAATTAGAGAATTATTCGTCTAACACATCTATTTTAAACCGGAATAAAAAAAACTTGAACACAATCATGAATAGTATTGAAAAAAAATATCACTTGTACAACGAGATCAGCTAATCAAAATATTAAAAGCCCGTTTTGAAAAAAATAGGTTCCTTCATAAAGAAATTGAATGGTCAAAAATTCAAGCAAAGCTGGAGGCTAATTCTGAAAAAATATGGTCGCTCAATGAAATGGAAAGAACCGGTGGCGAGCCGGATGTTGTTGGTTATGATAATACGACAGATGAATACATTTTTTATGATTGTTCAACGGAAAGCCAAAAAAATCGCAGAAGTTTTTGTTACGATCGCCAAGCATTGGAGTCAAGGAAAGAATTTAAACCTGAAAATAGTGCTGTTGAAATGGCTACTGCCATTAGCGTTGAACTTTTAACGGAAGAACAATATCGTGTATTACAAAAACTTGGAAATTTCGATACGAAAACATCAAGTTGGGTGAAAACACCTCCTGAAATTAGAAAACTCGGTGGTGCTCTATTTTGTGATCGTCGTTACAACAGTGTTTTTATTTATCACAACGGTGCCGAATCATATTATGCAGCAAGAGGTTTTCGAGGTTCATTAAAAGTTTAAATATAAAAAAGAATAAAAAAGCCTTTACACAATAATTGTGTAAAGGCTTAAAACATTACAAACATTATGAAAAATCAAACACTTTTTTTCAGTTGACAATTATTCATTTTTAATTGTCAATTGTCAATTGTCAACTGAAAATTACTATTTCACTTCTTCATAGCTCGCATCTTCAACGTGTGGACCTTTACCGTTATCATTGGCATTGCTTGTATGCTCGGTATGTTGTTCCGGGCTTGCACCGTCGGCAGCACCTTGAGTTGCGGCGTACATATCTTGACTTGCGGCACTCCACGCTTCGTTTAAAGCAGCCATTGATGTATCAATTTTCGCTTCGTCTTGTGTTTTGTGCGCTTCTTTCAATTCTGCTACTGCTTTTTCTATTGCTCCTTTTTTATCCGCTGGGATTTTATCACCGTATTCTTTCAATTGTTTTTCTGTTTGGAAAACAAGAGAGTCGGCTTGATTTAATTTTTCTGCTTTTTCACGCACTTTACGGTCAGCATCTGCATTTACTTCTGCTTCGCTTTTCATACGCGCTACTTCTTCTTTGCTTAAACCCGTACCGGCTTCGATGCGTACTTGTTGACGTTTGCCGGTGCCTTTATCGAGTGCAGATACTTCGATGATACCATTCGCATCAATATTGAAACTCACTTCAATTTGCGGTACACCACGCGGTGCCGGCGGAATACCGTCGAGAACAAAGCGTCCGATCGCACGATTGTCGCGTGCCATTGGGCGTTCACCTTGCAAAACGTGTACTTCTACACTCGGTTGATGATCCGCAGCGGTGGAATAAACTTTCGATTTTTTTGTCGGAATCGTTGTGTTTGATTCGATCACCACGTCGTACATACCACCCATAACTTCAATACCTAAAGATAAAGGTGTTACGTCGAGTAACAAAATATCTTTTACATCACCGGAAAGAACACCGCCTTGAATAGCGGCACCCAAAGCCACAACTTCGTCCGGATTTACTGAACGGTTTGGTTTTTTGCCAAAAAATTCTTCCACAACTTGTTGAATTTTCGGAATGCGCGTTGAACCACCTACTAAAATAACTTCGTCAATATCTTTTGCTGTTAAGCTCGCATCTTCCAATGCTTTTTTGCAAGGAGCAAGTGTGCGTTGAACAAGACTATCTGCCAATTGCTCAAATTTTGAGCGCGTTAATTTTGTCACTAAGTGTTTCGGCACACCATCAACTGCCGTTACATAAGGCAAATTGATTTCTGTTTCTTGCGAACTTGACAATTCAATTTTTGCTTTTTCGGCAGCGTCTTTTAACCGTTGCATTGCCATCGGATCTTTGCGTAAATCAATCGCTTCTTGTTTTTTAAATTCGTCTGCCAACCAATCAATAATCACGTGATCAAAATCATCTCCACCTAAGTGTGTATCACCGTTGGTTGATTTCACTTCAAATACACTGCCGCCGAGTTCCAAAACAGAAATATCGAAAGTACCGCCACCCAAATCGAACACCGCAATTTTCATGTCGCGGCTCAATTTATCTAAACCGTAAGCCAAAGCGGCAGCAGTCGGTTCGTTGATAATACGTTTAACTGTTAAGCCCGCAATTTCACCGGCTTCTTTAGTCGCTTGACGTTGCGAGTCGTTGAAATATGCCGGCACTGTAATAACTGCTTCTGTAATACCTTGACCTAAAAAGTCTTCGGCAATTTTTTTCATTTTCTGCAATACCATTGCAGAAATTTCTTGCGGCGTGAATAAACGTCCATCAATGTCAACGCGTACGGTGTCATTATCACCGCGCACAGTTTTGTAGGAAGCGCGTTCCACTTCATGTTGTTTTGTCACTTCGCTGAAACGTTGTCCCATGAAACGTTTGATGGAAGCAATCGTTTTCGCCGGATTTGTAATCGCTTGGCGTTTTGCCGGGTCGCCTACTTTTCTTTCGCCGTTCGGCATAAAAGCAACAACGGACGGTGTAGTACGACGACCTTCGTCATTCGCTATTACAACAGGTTCTGCGCCTTCCATTACTGCAACGCAAGAGTTGGTTGTTCCTAAGTCAATGCCAATTATTTTAGCCATAATTTATTCTGTGATTGATGTTTCTATTGTTAGAAGTTTCTTGATGTTTTAAGTATAGTTCTTATTTACAAATGCAATGCCACGCGATTTTTTCTGCCAAAAATGAAAGGCATAGTGTTTTAATAAAAAAAAATTATAAAATTTTGTCAGTTTGCAAATTTTTATCTGACGAAATGACAGAAGCTAATCGATAATGGGCAATTTATAATTGAAAATAGGATGAAAGCCTCATGGGAATAGAATAGGGCGTTGCCCTATTAAAAAGCAATTAAAAATCAAAAATGAAAATTATTCGCTTTCAAGTTTCAAGTTTCAAGTTTTAACTATCAACCAATTTGTTTATCTTCGCCCTATCAGATTTTAAACGAAAATAATGGAAAAAAAACAAGGACAATTTTTACCGACGCTCACGTTAGCTTCTGCAACTTATTTGGTTATCAGTTCGGTGATTGGCACAGGGGTTTATAAAAAAGTAGCACTCATGTCCGGCGAATTACATTCGCCGAGTTTGGTTTTGTTGTGTTGGTTTTTGGGCGGTATGCTCACTTTGTGCGGTGCATTAAGTAATTCCGAAATTGCGAGTATGTATGCCGGCACCGGTGGCGAGTATATTTATTTTAAACGCATTTACGGCAGGTTCATCGCTTTTTTATTTGGTTGGAGTAATTTCACGGTGATTAAAACGGCATCTATCTCTTCAATTGCTTATGTTTTTGCGCAATCATTTAACAGTCTCTTCACCTTGCCACATTTTTCAAGCGACATTGAAAACATAAAGGTCTTGATTATTTTTAAACCGTTTGAAAGTATCGGTATAAAATTTTTGACTATTTTAGTGATATTAGCCTTAACTTATTTAAACACTTTAGGTTTAAAAAACGGCGAGAGTTTGAGTCGGCGTTTGACACAAATGGTAATTGTAGGTATAGGACTTATTGTGCTTGCGGGTTTTCTTTTTGGCGGTGGTGAAGTCGCACATTTAACGACACCGGCAAAAGATTTTGTGCCGAGTTCGATAACAAATTTCGGTTTAATGAAAATGATTTTTGCGGGTTTATTGGCAACTTTTTGGGCTTATGAAGGTTGGAATACCGTCGGTTATATCGGCGGAGAAATAAAAAATCCGAGTAAAAATTTGCCTTTAGCTTTGTTTTTTGGTTTGATCACCATTATTACTGTCTATATGCTCGCTAATGCGATGTATTTATACGTTCTGCCGGTTGATGATTTAATAAACGTGAATAATGCGCAAAATAAAATTGCTGCTGTTGAAGTCGTTCGTCATTTCGGCGGTGCTATCGGTGCGAGTATTTTATCGGTTTTGATTTTATTTACGACACTCGGTTGCACCAATGCGACGATTTTAATGCCGCCGCGTATTTATCAAACGATGGCGCAAGACGGTTTATTTTTCGATAAAGCCAAAGAAATTCATCCGGTTTACAATACACCTAATTCGGCTTTGTGGATGCAAGGTATTTGGGCGTGTTTTCTAGTTTTGTCCGGCAATTTCGATCAATTGACAGAGATGTTAATTTTCGTGGCATTTTTCTTTTATGGAGCCACTACTTTCGGCGTTTTTGTTTTGCGTTACCGCGAACCGGAGACACCGCGTCCGTATAAAGTTTGGGGTTATCCAATTATTCCGGCAGTTTTTGTTTTATTTTGCGCGATGCTCATTCCGATTACGATTATCAATAGTCCGCGTGAAGCCGGTTTAGGTTTGTTGTTGATGTTTAGCGGTACACCTTTTTATTTGTATTGGAGAAAACAGCTTTGAGCTATTAGCTTTGAGCTACTTGATACAGCTCAAAGCTAATGGCTCATAACTCATTACTCATTGATTTCACATATTCATCTTGAACATTTTTACGCCATTGAGTTCGTTTTTTATAAAATTTAGAATCCACGACCAACAAACCGAAAGATTCGCCATCTTCTTTTTCTTGTTTAGCATGGTGTGTACCATGTGCGCGTAAAATTGCACGAGAGAAAGAGTTATCTAAAAGTCGGAACCAACTGAAACGTTGGTGAATATATACATCGTGAATAAGAAAATAAATCAGCCCGTAAATAGAAATACCGACACCGACAAAAAATAACCACCAGATCTTATAAGTTGAACCGTAAGCGTAACAGAACGCGCTCGGCACTGCATATACAAGGAAAAAAAGATCATTTTTTTCCCAAAAACCTTCTTTAG
>JAYTIA010000077.1:0-2384 GCA_043732145.1 Saprospiraceae bacterium | reverse complement strand
TAGAACTGTTAAAGAGTCAGAAATCTTGCGAGAAGTTTTTTTAACTAACAGCTAAAAAATATTACAACGCTTTTTTACTTTGTAGTTGCTTTAACGTTACAAACTCCAATGCTTTGATATTAGTAGCTTCGAGTACAACGGGCGGTGCAACCCCTGCATCGTATGCTTCTTTCCAACGCAAAGCACACAAGCACCAAGTATTGCCCGCTTTCAAACCCGGAAAACCGAATTCCGGAAAAGGTGTTATCAAATCGTTGCCTTGCGATTTAGAATACTGTAAAAACTCGTCGGTCAAAACTGCTGCTACGACATGAACGCCGCGATCTTTACTGTCCGTTGAACAGAATCCGTTTCTAAAAAAACCTGTCAGCGGGTCATTACTTGCAAGTTTTAATTCAGTGCCTAGTATATTTTTTTGTAACGTTTCCATGGATTTTATTTTTACATTTTTATTGGCTGTGTTGCCACAGTTTTCTTTAGGTTTAGGTGTTGTTGTCGGCGTTTGCGCATGAATCAAAGTCGGCAACAACATTGACAAAACTATTATCTTTATTAATTTCATTTTTTTTGTTGATATCGAATTATTTTTAATCTTGTAAACGCACGCTTTTTTATAACTGTTTAGTAAAAAGACTGAAAGCCTCATTCTTAAAAAAATATAAAGAGTGCATATTTGTAAGCTTTAAATTACCAAATTAACCTAACAACGATCAAGAAATTAAGTTGAATCTATCTGAAAATAAAATTGAAACTTGAATTCGCTAAATTTTGGCACCGCCGGAGTAAATCCTTAAATAAGATGCAATCAACTCTTCACAAACACTTAATCTTCAATTAATATATAAATAACATACAGGTCGTATATTTGCTTTTAATAAATATAACTCACATGAAAAGAAAGGTGGAATTGGTTGTCATTTCCGATGTCCATTTAGGTACGTTTGGTTGTCACGCTCAAGAACTGTTCAATTATTTAAAAAGTATTAAACCGGATTGTCTCATTTTGAACGGCGATATCATTGATATGTGGCAATTTAAAAAATCCTATTTTCCAAAAGAACATCTCCTCGTCATTAATAGGATTTTGAAATTTGTCACTAACGGAACGAAAGTGTATTATATTACCGGCAATCACGATGAAATGTTGCGCCGTTTCAGTGGTTTCAGTAACGGCAATTTTCATTTGCGTGATCAATTGGTTTTGAATATCAACAAGAAAAAAATTTGGTTTTTTCATGGCGATGCTTTCGATGGCTCTATTTTAAGAGCGCGTTGGTTAGCTAAACTCGGCGGAAAAAGTTACGAATGGCTTATTGTTTTGAACATTTATATCAATAGAAGTTTAAAATTTTGGGGACGCGAACCGATGTCGTTTGCCGGAACTGTAAAAAATAAAGTAAAAAACGCGGTTAAATTTATTACCGATTTCGAAAAGGAAGCCATAGAAACAGCAAAAAAATCCGGTTACGATGAAGTTGTTTGCGGACATATTCATGCACCTCAAATTATTCAAGACGGTAATGTTACTTATCTCAATTCCGGCGATTGGATTGAAAACCTCACGGCTTTAGAATATGATAAAGGCGCATGGGTTATGTATAAATACGATGCACAAAATTTCATCACTTCCGCAAATAATCTGGTGACGGAAGAAGATGAAGACGAAAAAAAAATAGCTATGAACCAAAACGATTTGGTTCTGAATTTTTTAAAAATACGTAATCAAGAAAATTTATTATAGTTTTTTAGTAGGTTGGTCAGTTAGTTAGTTAGTCAAAAAAAACTAACTGACAAACTGACCAACCTACTAACTGACTAATTGACTTAACGATGCAATTATCCAATTTACTTTTTAAAAATATCTATTCCAACAACCTGATTTACAATACTTGTTGGAAAGACCCGCGTTGCGATAGAAAATTATTGGAACTTCAACCGGATAGCAAAATGGTGATGATTACTTCTGCCGGTTGCAATGCACTCGATTACGCACTTGACAAACCTACAGAAATAAATTGCGTTGACATGAATCCGAGACAAAACGCGTTACTCGATTTGAAATTAGCAGCGATTCAAAATTCGGATTGGACAAATTTGTACTCGATGTTCGGCGAAGGTAAACACAGCACTGCTAAAGATATTTATAACGATACTTTGCGCGGTAATTTACCGGAATACTCTCAAACTTATTGGGATAAAAATATCAATTATTTTTCGGGAAAAGGTGTGCGTAAGTCCTTTTATGAACACAGTACTTCGGGGTTTTTTGCATGGTTATTTATGAATTATGCGAATAATGGGTTAAAAAAGCCAAAAAAGCAGTGCAGTTGCGATTGATCCGAATATATGTGTCATCAAACCGCATGTTGCTCTTACCTTAGAGG
>JAYTIA010000076.1:0-6378 GCA_043732145.1 Saprospiraceae bacterium | reverse complement strand
ATTCGGTGCGTTCACGTCACATTCTTCTTAAATCTGCAACCGCACAAGCGGAAGCGGATAGTTTAAAAAAACTTTTAGAAATCAATCCGGCTCTTTGGGATTCTTTGAATAACAAATATAGCACAGATGCAGTCGCAAAAGCAAAAGGCGGTGATTTAGATTTTCAACCGCAGGGTAGAATGGTTGCACCTTTCAATGATTTAATTTTTTATAAAGCAACGCCCGGTAAGTTTTACACTATTGCCACACAATTTGGTGTGCATATCGTTCAAGTGACGAGCGTTAAACAAGGAAAAGCTGAACCGCGGATCAAAATAGCGTCAATCAGAGAATTAATTGCACCGAGCAATGAGACAGATAGAAAGGCTTCAAGTGCTGCCGAAGATTTACTGACTAAAAGTAAAAATTTAGAAGAGTTACGTGCCAATGCAAAAGCACTTAATTTAACAATTGTACCTTCATCATCTTTCCGTGCAAGCGATCCGACACTTGGTGCTTTGGGCCAAGCCAACGGAGTGCGTCAAATTTCGCGTTGGGCTTATGAATCAAAACCGGGCGAACGCGCAAAAAATACTTTTGCTTTAATAGAAGAAGGTGATACATATCCGAATAAATATATTGTAGCTGCATTAAAAAGTATTCAACCCAAAGGCGTGCCTTCAATGACTGATGTAAAAGAACAATTAACGCCTTTCGTTAAAAACAGAAAAAAAGGTGAAGTACTTAAATCGCGCATAAAGAATACGGATTTAAATACGGTAGCGGCACAATTCAATTCCAAAATTGACACAGCGACCAATGTTACGTACAATGTATCGTTTGTTCCGAAACTCGGCAACGAAGCAGCTTTATTGGGTGCAGTATTTAATACAGCTGCCGGTAGTACAACACCGGCAATCATCGGAGAAAGCGGCGTTTTTGTTGCGCAAGTTCAAAGTAAAAACACAGTTGATAATCCGACAGTAAATAAAGATATGTTGAAGCAACAAATGTCAGGCAACATCAAACAAATGGCGAAAGCATCTATTGTTCGTGCCTTAAAAAAAGTATATGATATCACGGATAATCGTTCAAAATTTTTCTAAAAAAAATGGACAATATACGCCGGACAATGGACGATAGAAAAACAAATGATTGGGCTTTTCTATCGTCCATTTTCCGGGGTCTAATGTCCATTTTTTTTAGTTTTAAAATTACTTGTAAAATATTTTATTAAAGAATATATTTGCACATAGAATTAAAAATTACAAACAAAATTAGTTTTTTATTTTCCCATTGCATTATAAGATGAACAATAAACAATGATTAATGAACGATTTAATTTTTTAAAATTGTTCATTAATCATTGTTTATTGTTCATTATTTCTTATCCCTCGCCGATTATTTTTTAGAATCATTTAAAGGAAATTATTATTTAATTTATATAACCTTATAATTATTATGAACATATCTGTCGTAGGCACGGGTTACGTTGGCTTAGTTACCGGCACTTGCTTTGCCGAAACCGGTAATCATGTCATTTGCGTTGACATTAATGCTGAAAAAATTGAACGGCTTAAACGCGGTGAATTACCTATTTATGAACCGGGATTAGATACCGTCTTCGAACGAAACACTAAACAAGGAAGGTTGCATTTTACAACCTCGCTTAAAGATTCCATCGAAAAAGCAGAAGTTATTTTTCTCGCTTTACCTACTCCGCCGGGTGAAAATGGTTCTGCCGATTTATCTTATATTATCGGTGTTGCAAAAGATTTATCGAAAATTATTACAAGTTATAAAGTTATCGTTGATAAAAGTACAGTTCCCGTTGGTACTTCTGAAAAAGTTACCGCAGTATTAGCAGAACACTTAGACAGAAGTTTATTTGATGTTGTTTCTAATCCGGAATTTTTACGCGAAGGTGTTGCTGTGGACGATTTTTTAAAACCTGATCGCGTTGTGATCGGTACAGATTCAGAACGAGCACGTAGCGTGATGAAAAGGTTGTATGAACCTTTCGTACGTCAAGGAAACCCAATTTATTTCATGGATGAGCGTTCGGCTGAAATGACGAAATATGCTGCTAACAGTTATCTCGCCATGCGTATCTCGTTTATGAATGAAATTGCGAATTTATGCGAACGTGCCGGTGCCAATGTTGATTCGGTGCGTATTGGTATGGGCAGTGATAATCGTATCGGCAAACGTTTTTTATTTCCGGGTATCGGTTATGGCGGTTCTTGTTTTCCGAAAGATGTTCAAGCACTTGCAAAAACGGCTGATGATTTTGACTACGATTTCAGAATTTTGAAATCTGTGATGAAAGTAAATAAAATTCAGAAAGCGATTTTATTTAAAAAAATTCAGAAATTTTATAAAAAAAATATTTTAGGAAAAACTTTTGCCGTTTGGGGTTTGGCTTTTAAACCTAATACCGACGATATACGTGAAGCACCCGCTCTTGAAACTATTGATGATCTTTTAGATGCCGGCGCAAAAGTACAAGTGTATGATCCGGAAGCTATGGAAAATGTCAAACGTATATACGGCGATAAATTAATTTATTGCGCCGACGAATATCATTGCCTCAGCAACGCTGACTCACTTATCATTGCTACCGAATGGGGTATTTTCCGGACACCGGATTTTGAGCAATTACAAAATATAAAAGACAAAGCTATTTTCGATGGACGTAATTTATACGATGTTGAAGAAATGAAAGGACGCGGTTTTTATTATGAAAGTATTGGGAGGGAAGTGGTTAAGAAATAAGAAATTAAAATTAAAAATTAAGATCAGTAAGCCATTAAGTTTATCCGAATGTTTACCGATTTTAATTTTTAATTTCTAATTCTTAATTGCCCTATGCGCTCAACTCAATTTCTCCATTAATTTCAGGTAAGATTAATTCTTTTTCTTCCGCTTCAAAGGCTTTCACGGCTTTTTCGTGATCAAGTTTCAAAGGCTCCCAAGTATCGAAATGACAACCGATGATAGTGTTACATTGAATAAATTCTGCGCAAATAACGGCATCTTTGTAATCCATTGTAAACCGTCCGCCAATCGGCAGAATGGCGAAATCCAATGCCGGACAAAGCATCGGTATCAATTGCATATCGAGCGTTAATCCGGTATCGCCGGCAAAATAAAAACAACCTTCCGTGTTATAAATTACAAAACCTTGTGCTACGCCGCCGTAAATTCGATTACCGTTATCATCTGTAAAACTCGAAGAGTGTATCGCATTAACCGCACGCATATTTCCAAAATCATATTTCTTTACACCGCCGACATTCTGAGGCACAGCATTTTTGATGCCTTTTTTTTCAAAATAATCAACAATTTCGAATTGTGAAATGAGTCTCGCGCCGGTGCGCTTTAAAACAACTTCTGCATCTGCCATGTGGTCCATGTGTGCGTGTGTAATAATCACAAAATCTGCCGGAATCGTATTGATGTCAACATCTTTTGCTAACGGATTGTGCGTAATAAAAGGGTCAAACAATAAATGTTTCCCCATCGTTTCAATTCCGAAACAAGAGTGTCCGTAATATTTGAGTGTCATATTTAAGTTCGTTATCCGTTATCCGTTATTAGTTATTTGAAACGAGTAACAAATAACCGATAACAAATAACGATTAGTCAATAAATCTTTTAGTCAATCCGTCGTAAGCGTCAATGCGTCTGTCTCTAAAAAAGGGCCAGATGCGACGTACTTTTTCGGTGCGTGATTTATCTATTTCAAGCACAATATTTTCTTCGTTTTTAGATGAAGCTACGTAAAGTATTTCACCCTGCGGACCTGCAACAAAACTTTGTCCCCAAAATTGAATACCATTTGTTGCACCCGAAGTATCCGGTTCATGCCCTACCCTATTCACAATAATTACAGGCAATCCGTTTGCAACGGCGTGACTGCGTTGAATGGTTTCCCAAGCACCATGTTGTCGCGATTTTTCTTCTTTCGTATCCGTACTTTCCCAACCGATAGATGTCGGATAAATTAAAATTTCCGCACCGCGTAAAGCCATCAATCGCGCCGCTTCCGGATACCATTGATCCCAACAAACCAAAACGCCAAGTTTGCCGACACTTGTTTGTATCGGTTCAAAACCCAAATCGCCCGGTGTAAAAAAAAACTTTTCGTAATATGCCGGATCATCGGGTATGTGCATTTTTCTGTATTTTCCGGCAACACTGCCATCTTTTTCAAAAACAACAGAAGTATTGTGATAAATACCAGGCGCACGCTTTTCAAAGAGCGAAGTTACTAATACTATATTATTTTCTTGAGCTGCTTTTGAAAATAATTCTGTTGTTGCACTCGGTATAGGTTCTGCTAATTCAAATAATTCTGTGTCTTCAGTCTGACAAAAATAGCGCGAGCAGTGCAATTCTTGCAGCACAACTAAATCAGCTCCGTGTTCCGCATTGGCACGAATACTTCGGATGCTTTTTTCTATATTTTCTATTCTATCGTCGCTGCAAGTTTGTTGCACAAGACCGACTTTTAAGATATTTTTTTTCATGTTTTAGCTGCCGGCTATCAGCTATCAGCTATCAGCTTCAGTTTAAGTTTCATTTAATGATGAACTGAAGGCTAATAGCTGAAGGCTAATAGCTATTTTATTTACTAAACTTTTCCAATTCTTTCAAACTAATATGCCCTTCATAAAATGCTTTGCCCACGATTGCACCGAAACAACCAATATTTTTTACATCTTCTAAATCTTGAACAGTAGTAATGCCGCCGGAAGCAATGAGTTTCAAATCCGGAAATTGTTCTAAAAGTTTTTTATAGAGCGCTGTTGACGTACCTTGTAAAGCACCGTCTTTAGAAATATCGGTGCAAATTGTATATTTTACACCTTGCGAGGTATAATCAGATAAAAAATCTTGTAGCGTTAATTCACTCACTTCTGTCCAACCTTGAACAGCAATTTTTTCGTTTTTCGCATCGGCACCTAGAATTATTTTTTCGGAACCAAAAGTGTGTAACCACTCCAAAAATAAATCGCGATTTTTAACGGCAATTGTGCCACCGGTAATTTGTTGTGCGCCACATTCAAAAGCAATTTTTGCATCAGCGTTCGTTTTTATGCCGCCTCCGAAATCTATATGTAAAGAAGTCTGTGTTGCAATGCGTTCTAAAACTTTATGATTGACAATATGTCCGGACTTTGCACCATCTAAATCCACGAGATGTAAACGTTTTATGCCGGCAGTTTCAAATTGTTTGGCTACTTCGAGCGGATTATTGTGATAAACGCGCACGGTTTTGTAATCGCCGTGTGTCAATCGCACCACTTTGCCTTCTATCATGTCTATTGCCGGAATAACGAACATACTAGCGATTTAGGATTTTAGATTTTAGATTCTTTTTGCTGATAAATGATAGCTAAAGGCTGATAGCTAAGAAAACTTTTCAATAACTTTTCACCTGCGTCGCCGGATTTTTCAGGGTGAAATTGCGCGGCAAAAAAATTATCTTTTTGCATACACGCCGTGAAAGGTAATCCGTAATCACAAGAAATAGTCGTATAATCGCCAATTTCAACGTAGTAACTGTGTACAAAATAAAAATAACTGTCGTTATCAATCGCTTTGAATACCGAATTTGGTTGAATAACGGTGTTAGTAACGGATTTTTTTTGTGTAAAACGTTTAACCGTATTCCAACCCACATGAGGAATTTTTATGCCTAAATCACTCGGAAATCGCAAAACACGTTGCGGTATCACCCCTAAACACGGCGTATCATTTTCTTCGGAATAACTGCACAACAATTGCATACCGATACAAACACCCAAAAAAGGTTGAGTGAGTGTCGGAATAAGTTTATCTAAATGTGTCGCGCGTAAACTTTTCATACTCGAACTTGCTTCACCTTGTCCCGGAAAAATAACTTTATCTGCCGATTTTATTTCTTCAGGACTATTCGTCAATATTGGTTCTACGCCCAAACGTTTGAGTGCTAATATCACCGAAAAAATATTACCGGCGTTGTAATCTATTACTGCTACTTTCATATTCGGTTATCAGTTATTCGGTTATCAGTTATTCGTTATTCGTTTTCAGTTGGTTAGAAAATAATACTGTCGCGATTAACCGATAACTAATAACAGATAACCGATAACGCGTCGCAAAGTTAAAGCATGAAAATAGAATTTGTATAATTGTGCTTTAAATCATTCAAGCAAAATTAATTAATTTTGTTTAACTTTTTTTAAAAAAAAGTTAAACAAAATTTGAGCGAAAATGTTATTAGTTTAAAATTATTTATTTTGACAAAAGAAGTTGTCGTTATTGGTTCCGGATTTGCAGGATTATCAGCAGCAACACATTTAGCAGCTGCCGGACTAAATGTAACGGTTTTAGAAAAAAATGATACACTAG
>JAYTIA010000075.1:0-2389 GCA_043732145.1 Saprospiraceae bacterium | reverse complement strand
AACGCGACTTGTCGCAACTCGAAGAACGTAAACAAAAACTCACCGAAAAATTTAATGATGTAGCAAAATTGTCGCACAACGACATTACCAAATTTTCAAAAGAACTTGACGAGGTTCAAAATCAATTAGAAGAAAAAGAGATGCGGTGGTTGGAGCTGTCGGAATGATTTTATTTCTTTCTCATTCCTTAACCTTTTCTTCCGAAATCTGCCGGAATTTCTCCCCAAATTTCTGTTTCCCATTTTTCAATCGGATTGCTGAAAGTATTTTCTTTCAACCAATTTTCGGCGCGGTAAATCATATCAAACCAATCTTTATTACGCGAATTTTCGGCAAGTGTTGTTTTTGCTTTTTTATTGCGCACCCAAGCTATCGCCGTAATTGAATCCGTATAAACAAGTAAATGTGTTCTCCCTTGTTTTTTCAGCATGGCTAAAGCATGAACAAGTGCTAAAAACTCACCAATATTATTCGTCCCTTCTTTGAAAGGTCCTTGATGAAAAATTTGTTCTTTCGTTTTTGTATCTACGCAGCGGTATTCCATCATTCCCGGATTACCGGAACACGCCGCATCCACGCAAATACTTTCATAAATAATATTTTTTTTAGTGCCTGTACTTCGCGTACCGGTTTTGGCTGCTACTCCGAAAAAAGGTTTAGGTTTATTTTTAAACGCCGTTTCTGCTTCCGCTAAACTTTCAAAAGATTTATATTGTGCTTTCGGATAATTATCAATTTGCTTTTTGGCTTCATCCCAAGTACTATAAATGCCAGGCTTGATTCCTACCCAAATGACATAATATTTTTGTTTTTTCGTCATCTCTTCTTTTTATACAAAGATAATATCCTTCTTACGCCGGATTATAAAACTTACGTTATATTAAAATAATTTTTTAAAAACATTTACAAAAAACAAAAAACGTCCTATCTTTGCGGTCGCTAAAATAAAAAATGTAAATGGCGCGGTAGCTCAGCCGGTTAGAGCGCAGGATTCATAATCCTGAGGTCGAGAGTTCGAGCCTCTCTTGCGCTACTTTTAAACGCCGGAAATAATTGTTTATCAATTATTTTCGGCGTTTTTATTTTGTGGGTGGAGCATTTAATACGACTCTGAAAGAGTACGTGAACAAATGTCATTAGCAGAAAAATTATCGAAACTTTATAAAAAAAGAAAGGTCAAAACCGTTATTACTGATTTTGACCTTTTGGCGTGACGCTTTTTTTTCGCCCGTTTGCCGTTTATCGTTAAGACGCGATTCAATTACGCCTTGCGGTACACGAGCAACGCGCCGTGCTTTCGGAACTAATATAGATTTTTCAACCATGCGCAGTAATTTTTTTTCTGCGATGAGTTTATTTGCCAATTGTGAACGTTCGGTTTGATTAACGGCTGAAAGTAATCCGTCATTAGAAATTTGTTGCGCCAATTTTTCCATCAGTAACATTTTTTCCGAAAACTCAAACGCTTGCGAATTTTCTACATGAAAAAATACTTCCACTTTCGTTTCTAACTTGTTCACATTTTGTCCGCCTTTGCCGCCACTGCGCGCTGTGCGATACCGGAACTCTTTTTTTAAAATATCGATATTCATTTTAAGTTGTGGGTTTTGGGTTAGTGGTTTTTGAATCAAAATTGTCCGAATTATCGGAATTTTCAGAATTTGCAATTTGTTTCCGCAATTTGGAAACATTCGGAGTTTCGAATAAATAAAGGAATCTTACATTCTGAAAATTCCGATATTTCTGACAATTCTGATTCAGAAACCAAAAGATAATAATATAGACGTGAAAACCAGATTTAGTTTCTCTGAAAAATAAAAAATAAAAATTAGTGTATTTAATGGAAAAATTATGGCCGAATACTTCTACAAAGCTTCAAACAACTCCGGCAAATTAATTTTCAAATCAAGGAACAAAGAACATTTAAGTATTTCGTCACTCACATAAATTATTAGCAGATTGAAAATGCTGTCGTTGTTAAAACGAAATAAAAAACTTGTTCGCGGTCGGCATCAATGATCTGGCAGCTTAATTCTTCACACTCACCTTTGCATCAGATGTATCTATGCGCACTTCTTTTTCAAACTTTAAAGAATCTTCGGCAGGTGTTATTGCTTTTTTTAAATCGCGCATGAGCGTTAAGTACTGATCTAAACCCTTATTGTTCATATGAATAACGAGCGAATCGGCATCTAATTTTTCAATTAATAAAGTTCTGCCTATTGAACCGGCTTTGATTTTATCTTGCAAAGTCAAATAGTTTTTATTGAGCATAAAAACGCCTTCTTCGTGCGTATTGAGCGTGGAATTGAAAACGTAGCTGTGGTTGCTGCGAAATTCCAAATTAATTAAATTATTCTGAATCGGAATAACTTCATCACATTCCAAG
>JAYTIA010000074.1:0-2391 GCA_043732145.1 Saprospiraceae bacterium | reverse complement strand
GTTTCGGTCTTATCAATGAGCGTCGCCACCGTTTGCATGAAGTTGTGCGTTTATCGGGTATGAATATTATTGTGAATGACGATGATTATCCGTTGATTATTAAAGTAGCTTCTTTGCCCGGCAGTCGTATTCAAGTGTATTTTTTGGATAACGATGATTTTTTCAAACGCAAATACGCTTTTGAAGATGAAGAAGGAAAAATGTACGAAGATAACCTCGACCGCGCCGTATTTTTTTGTAAAGGTGCGATTGAAACTGCCAGAAAATTCGGTTGGCCACCCGATATCATTCACTGTCAAGGTTGGTTAACGGCTTTGATTCCTTTTTATATGCGCACAGCTTATAAAAACGATCCGGTTTTTCAACATTCAAAAATTGTTTACTCGCTGTTCGACAATATGCAGCAAACGTTTGAGTTTAAATATTTTACGGAACGCGCACTTATTAACAATTTAGAAATGACTGATTTGAATGCCGCCATTATAAACGGCAACGCAGATTTACATAAATTAGCAATCCTAAATGCAGACGGTATTATTAAAGGTGATAAAGAGCCCAACGAATTGTATACGCAACTTATCGCGCAGTCGGAGAAACCGGCAGTAACAATTTTCGATGTGGAGACTTCCGGGAAAACAACTTCGGACTTTTACGACACCTTGTTAGCGGAAGTGGTTGAATGATTCAAGATTTATGGTTTTTAAATCCTGTCAATCTTTAAATTATTTAATCTTGGTTTTTTGTAAAATTTTAAAAAAAATTACAAACGCGCAAAAAAAATATTTTCTTTGCGCGTTTGTAAAATTGTAAATTGTAAATAAAAAACACTCAGACAGCATAATACTGCCATTGAAACGTTATAGGACGGATATTTAAAAGAATAGAACCGGTGTAAAAGAAATTCGGAAAATTGAAACCGGTTTTGCTTTTGTCCGAACAAGAAAAAAATTAATGAAAAACTTTTTAGCTGCTTTTGTAATTGTTAGCACACTTTTGATTTGCCTAATTTCTTGCAACAAATCGAGTACTTTAGGCGCAGATTTATTCGCCGGTGAAAACGCCAATTTGAAATTTACGGATACGCTCTCATTCAACGCCATTTCTGCAACTTCCGATTCTGCTTTAATGTACACACAATATGTTTCTTCTTACCCTTATTTGCCCATAGGAAAAATGAACGATCCGCAATTCGGACTTACTGAATCACAATTGTTTATGCAGTTTTTGCCCACGTCAACGGCTCCGTTTTTTGCTTACGATACTTTAAATAAAAATTTAATCACGGTTGACTCTTCGTTTTTAGTTTTCGGATATGCCGGCGATCGCTACTACGGTGATACGACGCAATTGCAAAAATTCAGCGTTTATTGCATGAGTGAAGATATGGGTACGAATGATATTTATTCGAGTAGAAAATTTGCTACAAAATCTCCGGCAGTTGGCTCTTTGACATTTACGCCGAAGCCGACTACTTATATTAAAGTAGATACTTTAAATCCGACAACAACTAAGTCTGATTCTCTTTATTCTATTGCACCGCAAATAAAAATACCGATTGACACAACCTTTGCACACAATTTAATGCGCTATGATTCGGCAACTTATTCTACAACTGCCAATTGGATAGCAAAATTTCAAGGGTTGAATATCAGAGCAGAAAATACAACGAACTGTATGCTCTCAGTAGATGTCACCAATTTAAATACGAGTTTAACGGGTTTGACTGTTTATTATAGAATCAATGGCGATACCACGCACCGCAGATTTACTTATGCTACTAATCAATTGCGTGTGGCGAATATTAAATCGAATGTCGGCACAACTTCACCGATTGCGTCTAAACTAAACAGTACGAAAACTGTTGACAAATTTCTTTACGTACAAGGTTTAGTAGGTCCGACAATAAAAATGGAGATTCCGTTCCTGCAAAATTGGAAAGGCACGAATAAAATTGCGATTAACAAAGCAGAAATTGTTTTTACGGTAAATACTTCCGATACAAGTATTTTCAGATTGATACCGCAACTGATTGCGCATAAACCAACCGGTGCATTAACTTCCGATTTTAATGATAATGCTGCTTTAGGTTCATCTTTTTCACCTTATTATTATTCAAAGGGTTATACCGAATTTGATACAACAGCAGCGGGCATCGTCAAAGCAGTTAAATATCATGTCAATGTATCGCACCATTTACAACGTATGTTAGATGGTTTGGAAGGAACGGCAATTTATATTTCCCCTGACCCGAAACCTATAAGGTTGTCGCGTACAGTTTTGTATGGTTTGAAAGATACGTTGAACAGACCAAAATTAAATATTACATTTACGAAATTATAAAATTTAGTCGGTTAGTCAATTAGTCGGTTAGTCGGTTAGTCCAAACGTTTG
>JAYTIA010000073.1:0-6390 GCA_043732145.1 Saprospiraceae bacterium | reverse complement strand
ACATTTTGAAAGCAATTCACAACGAAGCATTAACCGTTAGTCTATTAGCCGGATTGAAAGCGACATGTCAAAGATACATTTTGAAAGCAATTCACAACTGCGTAACGTTATTGCAAAGCGCGATAATGATTGAAAGCGACATGTCAAAGATACATTTTGAAAGCAATTCACAACGACAAAATGCGTATAACTCTCCTGCTGCTCATTGAAAGCGACATGTCAAAGATACATTTTGAAAGCAATTCACAACAACTGAGGTTCGTAATCATGTCCTTCTTTTATTGAAAGCGACATGTCAAAGATACATTTTGAAAGCAATTCACAACAGTAAAATACTATCGGAATAATGCGCCGGAATTGAAAGCGACATGTCAAAGATACATTTTGAAAGCAATTCACAACCGTGTAGCAATCGGCTACGACTGCCCCTAAATTGAAAGCGACATGTCAAAGATACATTTTGAAAGCAATTCACAACGATAGGGAAATAGAATTACTGAAAGAACACATTGAAAGCGACATGTCAAAGATACATTTTGAAAGCAATTCACAACAAGTCTGCCGATTCACGCATGCAACCGAGTAATCTCAATAGAACCTCTATAGTTAAAAAAAACTCCACAAAAATAATATTTTGAAATTAAAAACGGCGGATACAACTAATCCATCTGAATATCAATCAAATCCGCCAATCTGTCGCGACTGCGTTTGAGGCGCATTTTTATGGCGGATTCACCGACTTGCAACGATTCGGAAATATCTTTCACACTCATACCATCTTGATAGCGCATCATCAATAAAATTCTGTCATCGGGATTGAGTTTTTCAAAAGCACTTTCGAGTTCGACTAATTTGGCATCATGAATAATTTTATTTTCAAGTTCAACTTCATCTTCCGATACAAATTCTTTTTCGCCGTCGCCGTAATCCGAATAATCGGTGCGTTTTCGTTTTTGCACAAAATCCATACAAAAATTATAAGTAATAGAGTGTACCCAGAGCGAAAAAGCAGAACGTCCCTTAAATCCGGAGAGATTCATAAAAATTTTCACCATTATGTCATGCGTACAATCTTTTGCAGCTTCTCTGTCTTTAATAATGCTCAAACACTTATGAAAAATTTTTCCTGAATAACGGTCATACAAAACTTCCAGATACTGTTTCTCACCGGCAAGTACGCGCTCGACCACCTGCTCGTCAGTCAACGGGTTAGTCGTTTTCTCCTCAGATTTCCGGAATTTAAAGTATGCCATTAAGTAATGATGAATGATTAATGATGAATGATGAGTGGTGAGTCTTTAAAAAATTTATTCATCATTCATCATTCATCATTCATCATTAATTTATTTCTTTTCTGATAACAATTTTTGTAAAACGCCATTACTCCAACCAAAACCATCTTGCGACGGATATTCGCCGCCACCGGATTCCAAACTCATATCTTCGACGTTATATTTTTCCATCATTTTTCCTGTCGCTTTATAAACACGCTGATTTACATCAATCCAACGCGTTTTAATCACATTGGCTAAACTATCGTGACCGTAATTGCGTAAACCTTGAATTGTAATCCATTGCAACGGTGCCCAACCATTAGGCGCGTCCCATTGTTGTCCGGTTTTCGTGAGCGTGGTTACTACGCCGCCCGGACGCAAAAATAATTTTTCTATATTCGCTGCCACCATATCTGCTTCGCGTTTTGTTGTCATTTTAAAAAATAAAGGATACATGGCTGCCAAAGTATAAATTTCCGTCTGACGGTATTTATAGATATCATTATCAAAATAAAATCCTTTCGATGCACTCCAGCAATAACGACGCAAGGCTTCGCGTCTATTCGACATTTTTTTCTCGAATTTAGCGGCTTCGTCAAATTTTTTTGAAACCATTTTTCCTTTCATGATTGTACTTTCCAAATTATAAAGCAGCGCGTTTAAATCAACGGGAATGATATGCGTCGTGCGAATAGTACCGATATTTTTTTCGTCTTCGAACCAACGACTCGAATAATCCCAACCGGATTCCGCGCCGGAACGCAAATGTCGGTACATATCTTTTTCGTAGTTGATCGTTTTTTTTGCCGCTTTCACGTCTTCTTTATACCCTTCCGGACGCGGCGTATCTTTCATATCGTAATACCGATTCACCACATTGCCGTCCACTTCAACAACGTGATTTTTTGTATAAAAATCTCGCATAGTGCTATCACGTGCGCCGTTCATCCAAAATTTATATTCTTTTTCGAGAGCCGGCAGATATTTAACATAGACTTCATCGCCTTTTTGTGCCGCCAACAACTGTATCATGCAAGCAAAAAACGGCGGTTGCGAACGCGATAAATAATAACTGCGATTTCCGTTCGGAATGAAACCTATTTTGTCAATCAAGTAAGCAAAATTATCAATAATGTTTTCCATCGTTTCCGTTTTTTCTGCGGCGGCGAGTCCGAGCATAGAAAAATAACTGTCCCAATAATAAACTTCTCGAAACCTGCCGCCGGGAACGATATAGGGTTTTGGCAACGGAATAAGTGTTCCGAGATTCAGCGTATCTGCCGGACGCTGCAATTTGTTCCAAAGTAAATTGATGTGCGTCATTATCGAAGCATCGCCCATATCAACACCAAGATTTTTTTTAGTCGTATCGATCGGTAAAAAAAAATATTGCGAGACAAAATCTTGGAGCTTGAAACCGGGCATTTTCTTTTGTGCATCATAAGCTGCCATGATGCTGTCGGTCGGCATTTTCGGCAAACAATCCACAAAAGTTTTTGAATCAGGAAAAAAACTGTCTAATTGCACCCGCATAAAAAGTTCTCCGAAACGTTCGTCGGGCGATAAATTATGCTTCGGGTCAATGCTCTGCAGGGCATCGGCGGGTTGTTCCGGTGCTTTTTTTTCTTGTTTGCAAGAAAAAATAAAAACCGATACGAGTACAAACAACGATAAAGTTCGTGTGCGTATGTTCATAAAAATTTAGTTGTTGGTTGTTTGATGTCATTTCTGAATCAGAAATTTCAGAATGTGTACATTGTACGATTAATAATTTATACTTACACATTTTATTAATTCTGAAAATTCTAAAAATTCAAATTCAGAAATCAATATTAATTCATTTCTTTTTCAAAAAAATTTCTGCCATCATACAACGTGCCGAACCGCCACCGAATTTTTCGATGGTAGAAATATCGGCATGAATAATTTGCGTATGGCGTTCTATGTGCGCAATTTGCGTTTTATTCAACGATTTAAAAGCCTGTGTGGACATCACCAAAAACGTTTCGCCGAAATCGTTGCGTACTTGCAGCATATTTCCTGCAAAATTATTCATTTGTGCGAAAGAAATTTCAATTATTTCTTTATCGGTTGTTTCAAATTGTTTGACAAGCATCAAACGCTCTTCTTCTTTAATAAGCGCAGCCAAACAAATTACGACAAAAGTCTCTGCTAATGCCATCATTACATTGGTGTGGTAAATATCTTTTCCGTTTTCGTCAACTGCCGTAAACGCCACACGTTTAAAGTGCATGGCTTCACAAAATTCATCAAGTAAATCAATATCGGTGCGCGGGCTGATGCAAGCGTAAGCAATTTTATGTACGCGATCTAAAATCATACTGCCGGTGCCTTCCAAAAATTTTCCGGTTTCTTCGTAATGTTCAAGATGTAATTCATGCGACACTTCAAATTTTTTTCTGATTAAATCAATAATTTTTGGATTGCGCTCCGCACGACGCGAAAGCGCATTCATCGGATAAAAAATCATTGTGCCGTCGTCGTGTAAAGTTATCCAATTATTCGGAAAAACGGCATCCGTTTTTACCGGCGACTTTGTATCATTCGCTACAACGACATTGATGGCACGTCGGCGCAATTTTCTAACGAAATTATTAAATTCTTTCTTGGCGCGTTCTTGAATTTCCGGTATCGAACGCGTCGCGTCGCGTTGTTGAAATGCATTACTTTCGGCAGTTTCTTCATTGAAACCGAAATGTGCCGGACGCACCATTAATATATGTGAAGTTGTTTGAGACATATTGAGTCACTTAGTCAGTTAGTTGGTAATTGTTTAGTCACCTCGCTAACCGGTTTTACATTCTTCTTATCAAAAATTTCTATGGCAGCATTAAGTTCAAAACCAATAATTAAAATCATGGCGTTGAGTTGCAACCAAATTAAGAGAACAATACCCGCTACAAAAGAACCGTAAACCTTATTGTAATTACTGAAATTATCAACATAAAATGAAAAACCGAGTGACGTGAGCAAAGATAATACCGTAGCCACATTTGCTCCGGGTGAATAATAAGGAATTTTTCTTTTGGTAGAAATTCCGAAACGATAGAGAATAGCAATACCTAGATACAAAGCACCGACAACGACTAGCCATTTAATAGCAAGAAAAATAAATGCCGATATTGTACTCAATTGTAAAATTTTCAGCACCCATCCGAAAATTTGCGTACCCAAAATCACAAGAACGCTGCTGATAGTAAGCATAAAACTCAACATCAAAGTAATACCGATGGCAGTACGAAGTTGTTTCCAATAACCGCGTTGCTCAAAAGCATCATCTTTTTTTTGGAAACCATTCATAAGTGTCATCACACCACTGCTTGAAAAATAAATTGCTAAAATTGAGCCGAAAGAAAGTGCATCGGAACGTTTTGTCTTGATTAATGCGTGAATGGCTTCAAATAAAGTATCACCCGTTTTATTGGGCATCACTTCAAGTATCGTGACATGAATTTGGGAAAGTAAATCTTCTTTATTGAAAGGTAAATACGGTATAATTGAAAATAAAACGATAAATGCCGGAAAAATAGACATGAAAAAACTGTATGCAATGGCATTCGCTCGCATCGTCAAAGGCGCGTTGAAGAATAATTCAATGTAAAGAAACTCTAAAACGCTGTATAATGGCACGCCGCGTAATCCGGGTATACATACCCGTTTCAACCAACCAATAAATTGCTTAACAAACGCTGCGTTTGCGATATAAGAGTTTAAATCCATTGCTTGAAGCATTTTTTTGCGCCGTAAAATTAATGGATTTTTAGCTAATTGGTTAATCGCTTATTTGTTAATGGGTGGAATCTTATAATTTAACTGTTGAATTAACTGATTAACGAAGTTTTCATCTTTCTTTAATGCGATTGATTTATTTTTGCGTTGATGAAAGATAAAAAAAAATCACGAAAAAAAAATCACGAAAAAAAAATTTCAGAAGAAAAAAATTTTCAAAATTTTCTTGAAAAAAAAATAAATTTCTTTCGCGAAAAAATATTTTTTCAAAATACTTTGCGCGAACGGGCAATGCCTTGGCTGAATGAAAAAAATGCGTACAAAATTTGGCTCTCCGAAATTATTTTGCAGCAAACGACCGTTGTACAAGGTACACCTTATTATGAAAAATTTATTAAACGCTATCCTACCGTAAAAAAGTTAGCCGATGCCACAAATGATGAGGTGATGAAAATGTGGGAAGGTTTGGGTTATTATTCTCGCGCTCGAAATTTACACCATACTGCACAATTCATCGCAAACGAACTCGACGGAAAATTTCCAAATACTTACGACGAGATTTTAAAACTTAAAGGTATCGGCACTTACACGGCGGCGGCAATTGCTTCTTTCGCTTACGATTTACCTTACGCCGTGCTTGACGGCAATGTTTTTCGCGTATTGGCACGTTTCTACGGAATTGATGTACCGATTGACACAACTGAAGGCAAAAAGATTTTTACCGATTTAGCGCAACAAGTTTTGGATAGAGGAAATCCCGCCGGTTACAACCAAGCAATTATGAATTTCGGAGCCACCGTTTGTACGCCGGCGGCACCCGATTGTAAAAATTGCGCTTTGGCAACCGAATGTGTCGCACTGCACACGCAACGCACAGGTCAACTGCCGATTAAAATAAAAAAACCGACAAAGAAGAATTTATATTTTCAATACCTTATCATTCAATTCGATCATTGCGTTTTTATTCGCAAACGCACTGCACACGATATTTGGCGCGATTTGTACGAGTTTCCCCTCATCGAAACCGAAAATAATATTGTAGACGGTAGTGTCGAAGAAATTTTATTTATAGAATCTACTTTGAAAAATTATTTGAGAGAAAATTTCTCGTTGCAAAAAAAATCAAAGATTTATAAACAAGTTTTAACGCATAGAAACGTTTTCGCCACGTTTTGGGAAATAGCAGTAGATACAGGTTTTTCTTTTACCGAATTCGATTTTTTAAAAGTGCCTCGACATCATTTAAGTACATTCGCTTTTCCCAAAGTAATTGATAATTATTTGAAAGATAAGGTTTTGACTTTGTTTTGAGTGGTGTAATGTTAAGTGATTCGCCAAATAAATATACTTTTGGCGGACTGCTAAG
>JAYTIA010000072.1:0-6400 GCA_043732145.1 Saprospiraceae bacterium | reverse complement strand
TCTGCCGTATAAAACAGAACTTGATTTTTTCGGCGATACTTGTTACGTGAGTCTTATCGGATTTATGTTTTTGAATACGCGAATGAAAAACATCGGCGTACCTTTTCATAAAAATTTTCCGGAAGTTAATTTGCGTTTTTATGTGCGTTACAAAGACGGTAACATTTGGAAACGCGGCGCGGTTTTTATCAGCGAAGTCGTCCCTTTGCCGGCATTAGCTTTGGTGGCGAATACGATTTACGGCGAACATTACGAGACAATGCGTATGAAACATAATTGGCAAATAAACGAAAAAACTATTTCTGCTGAATATAAATGGAAAAAAGGCGATTGGAATACTTTTAAAGTTACCGCCGAAAATAAACCGAAAGACATTTCAATAGGTAGTGAAGCGGAATTTATTACCGAGCATTATTGGGGTTATACGCAACGCGGTGCTACTAAAACTTCGGAATACGGTGTCGAACATCAGCGATGGCAAATATATGATACAACCGATTATATTATTGATGTGGATTTTAAAAAAATGTACGGTTATACGTTTGCTTTTTTAAAAAACGAAACGCCTACATCTGTCTTTTTGGTGGAAGGTTCAGAGATTTTAATCAGAGAGGGAAGTAAAATATAGTTATTAGTAGTTAGTTATTAATTCTGAAAATTCTGATTTAGAAACTAACAACTAATAATTACGCCAATAATTTTTTTACAATACCGGAAATAACCGCACCTTCTGCTTGTCCGGCGAGTTGTTTAGAGGCAGCACTGATAACTTTTCCCATATCTTTCATACCGACAGCACCGGTATCAACAATTATTTTTTTGACTATTTCTTCAACAGCTTCATTACTGAGTTTTTGCGGCAAATATTTTTCGATGACGGCAATTTCTTCTCTTTCGATTATTGCTAATTCGGATCTGCCTTGCTGTTCAAAAATGGCGAGGGATTCTTTACGCTGTTTTACCATTTTTTGCAAGAGTTTTATTTCTTTATCTTCATCAATCGCTTGACCACTCCCATCTGTTTTCAATAACAGAATGGCAGCTTTAATGGAGCGTACGCTGCGTAAAGTCACTTCATCTTTCGCTTTCATCGCAGTGATGAGGTCTTTTTGTATTTTTTCTTCGAGTGTCATATTTTAGTTGTAAGTTGTAAGTTATAAGTTGTCAATTGCAACTCGCATAATTAACAATTGACAATTAACAACTTACAATTGATTTCATCTTTTTTTATAAAATTTTCTATTTTTATTATTGTCTCTTTTTTGTGTATCGCCCTCTTGCGGCGTATCATTACCTGTATTTGTTGGTGGCTTTTGATCTTGATTGTCCGGTTTTTGAATCGGTGGTGTACGCGTTATATTCGGCTTAAAATGCGGCGGATTATTTTGTGGCGGTCGTTGTTGTTGTTGTGGCGGTCGTTGTTGTTGCGTGGGGCGTTGTTGCGATCTATCGTCGTTGCTGCTGTCGTTGCGTTTAACTTCAAATTTTGGCGGTGGAGCGCCGAAATTCGATTTTCTATCATCTGAGCGTTTTGCCTCAAAATTTCTCTTGCCGCCGTTGTTGTTGCTTTTTTTCCGGTCATCCGGTAATTCAATGGCTCCGACTAAACCCTCACCGGAATAATCGGCATCTTCATAACGTTCTTCACCGTCTTCGTCTAATAAAGTTTTATCGGCAGCCACGTATTGCAACGAATTTAAACTTTGCGGATATTCGCCGCGTTTATTCATTGCAAGAACTTCTTTTACCGTTGACACACTGAGCATATAAAATTTGCCGCGCTCTGTACCTTCCGCCATAACAAAAGTCATCAAGGCTCTGAATACATCTGTTTTAATAAGTTCGGCTCTACCGTTTTTAGTAAATAATTTATCCGGATTTGGCGGAAAATCTTCCAACGCATCTAAATACGAATCGAGTTCGTAGTTCAAACAGCATTTCAAACGTCCGCACATACCGGACAATTTAACTTGATTGATTGCTAACTGCTGATAACGTGCAGAAACAGTTGACACCGATTTGAAATCGGAGAGCCAAGTAGAGCAACACAATTCGCGTCCGCACGAACCGATTCCACCGATACGTGACGATTCTTGACGCGCACCGATTTGGCGCATTTCAATTTTTATTTTAAATTCTTTGGCAAAAAGACGAATGAGTTCGCGAAAATCTATACGACCGTCTGCCGTGTAAAAAAACGTCGCTTTGCGTCCATCACCTTGAACTTCCACATCGCCGATTTTCATATCAAGATTTAGACTGCGAGAAATGGCGCGTGCGCGAATCATAATATCGCGTTCTTCGGCGCGAATTTCTTGTAATTTTTCTACGTCGCGCGTATTGGCTTTTCTGATGACGTTGAGAAACAAGGCATCATCGCGCATATTTTTTTTCTTCAACTGCATCTTTACCAAATCACCGCACAGAGAAACGACACCAATATCGTAACCGCCACCGCCCGGAATTTCCACCAAAACACTATCACCTGTACTTGCATTGGCGAAAGGCGGATTATGGAAAAAATCTTTGTGCGATCCGGTTTTAAAACTTACTTCTACCAAATCAAAATCATCTACATCAGAAATATCAAGTGCATTCAGCCAATCAAAAGTATTCATTCTATTACAACCGCCACTGCAACTGCCGTTGCAACCACCCGGTTTTCCGGCACTGCCGGCACTACAACTTCCACAAGCCATAATATTTTTCAATTTTTATGATTCATTTTTTCCTGATTCAACTTTTTGAACGAAAAAAAAATTTGAAATATTTTTAATTTTTTTTGGAGTTATCTCTCACGTCTTGAATTTTTCTAAACGAAAAAAGAATAAAACTGTTTGAAAAATAAATTTTGTTTTTTTCTAAAAAAATTTATTTTCAAACAGCAAAAATAAACTATTTAAGCGAATTTTTTAAATAAAAAAAATGAAGCCTTATTTTTTACGGAGCAATAATAAAATAATTGTGTAATTTCGCGTACTATTGCATCGGGTTCATGCATCCGAATTTAAAAATTATAGGTCTAAAAGCAAATTAAAATTTTAAAAAATGATACGTTTCTTAGTAAGAATTGCACTCTTAGGTCTTATCGGCTTGGTATGCTATAATTATTTTTTTGGAAAAGCAGACGAGAAAGCGCAATCAAAACGCATATTTCAAGGTGTCGGTTCTGTGTTTACTGAAGTGCGCAACTTAGTCGGGAAAGAACGTGATAAAGGCACTTTCGATAAAGCCATTTCAAGTTTGGATGAAGTGCTGCAAAAATTGAAAACACACGCCAACGAAACGAATGATCCGGATTTGAAACAAAAAGTAGCAGTGCTTGAACAGCGTAAAAATGCGATTCAGCAAAATGCAAATGCAACTCCGTTACCAAGTGATAATAAAGGCAGTGCAAGTAATATGCACAATAATGAGCAGAAGAGTAAAAGTGTTGTCAGTGATATTGAAGCACTGACCAATGATATTCAATCGTTGGTGAAGCGTGTCGCACCGTCAGAATAATTTTCAAATGAATAAGTGACTTACTAACGATAGACTTACTGACAATGCAATTGAAAATATAAAGTCCATTATCAGTAAATCTATCGTTAGTAAGTCACTTGTTCATTTTTTCATAGACTCAATATATCGCGCCCAATCGCTTACTTTATTCGCCCCATTTTTTGCCAACAATTCACTCGATTGAGTTGGAAGTCCGTACAAATCTTTTAGCTGTTGAAAAATTTGCGGCGTACGCTTCTCATCTTTCAACACTGCCGATACATCAGAACTCCCACCGAAAACAGATTGTACTGTTTGATAAGTATCGTAAGCACCGCGCACTGCCGTTAACCAGTTGGGCGATTTTTTTCCGTAAACTTTGCGCATATCATCGTAAAACTTTGCTTGGTCGTCGGATAAACCCCAACCTTTTTGCGCATTTGCGGAATGAATATCGCTGAACACGGGACCTTTAAATTCATCTGCAATTTCTTGCAACGTTGCATCTACTTGCGGATTCGGTTGTTCAGGTCTCCGCATTTGCATCGGACGATTTTGATAATCCGGACTGTTCATATCAATCGAAGTGGCATCGCGGCTACTATTAATAGTTTTAAAAATACCGGTGGCTTGCAGTACAATTAATAGCGCAGCGATGGCTGAAATACCTATCAAAATTGGTCGCCAATTACTTTGATGTCCTTGGGTGACGGGTTCTGTTGTTTTTTTTTCTGTGTTGCTCATTTTGAATTTTAGTCGTTTTTTTAGTTTTTAATTGCTTTGTAATGCTTGTGTTTAATGCCGTAAAGAACTTCCAGCAGCACGTCTTCTCGCGAAGCAAAAACAGTGAGTAAAAAGTATACACTAAAATAAATACATTAAATCAATAAAAATAAAAGATCAATTTTATTTTTTCCAATAAGGTGCAATAAATTTATTCTCACGATGCGCTAACCACAAAAAAATTAATCCGGTAATTGTGCAAAAAATAAGAGCTTGTACCGAATTTTCGGGACCGAAGCTGCCGCCGGTTATCCAATCGGAACCTGTGAATTGCGCTGTAACTAAACTTTTATCCACAATATTACCCGATAGGATGCCGCCGTAAATACTGGATTCTGCAAAATTCCAGGAGAAATGCAAAAATATGGCTGACCACAAATTGCGCGTATAAACATAAATCGCAGCCAATAAAATGCCGGCTTCCATCGCAATTGCAAAAGCGGAATATAAAGTCGCATTATGATTGGGTAAATGCAACAAGCCAAAAAGCAATGCGGATATAATGAGTGCAATCACGGTTCCTAATTTTTCTTCCGTTAGTCGAAAAATAATACCCCGCATTATAATTTCTTCAAACACGCCGGATGTGAGTGCAATCATAAACCCCGGTAACAAACTTATAAACGGATTGATTTGCGTCACATGATAATCGCCGGCTAAATAAATAATTAAAACAACCAACGATTGTAATAAAAATCCGACGAACAATCCTAAAGTCGCGTTCGCTCCAAAATTTTTAAAACTTAATTCTGAAATGTTTCTGCGTTCGTAAAATTTATACAAATAGGTATAACTCAGTAAAGCAACTAACGCCACTACACTGCCCGAAACAATGGATTTGTATTCCTTTCCCATCGGAATTTTACCGATAAGAAAACCGCTTAAAGCAATTGTACCTAAAACTGTTACTAATCCGACGAGAATTTTAGTAAGCGGAAATGTGTAAAACTTTTTTAGCGTTAGATTCATTTATTTTATAAATTATTCTTAGTTTTGTATATCCTCATTAAAAATAATTTTGTGTTTACTAGCCTTTGAAATAATTTTCGCGATGATAATTTAAATATTTTTGATGTCGAGCATCCACTTTTATTAATTTTATATTTTTATGAATTCCAAGTATTTTAATTTCTGTTTCCGAAATTTTATTCGATATTATTATTGTACCTTCAGTATTGAAACTTATAAATCCCATATCAAAAAGCTTGTCATAATTTGGTAAAAGAAGAAGACCATTGTAAACATCTAATCTTTCAAAATTATTAGAATCTTTCCAAGATTTAATATGTGATGCGATAAGTAGTTCGTTTTTATTAATTTCTGTTATAGAACAGCCTTTCCAATATTCAACCAGATTGTCTCTAAAAACATTTTGACCAATTCTTGATTTAATTATAGAATCTTTTTCCGTCTCAGATAAAATTCCAAGATTTTCAATCTCTTTAATTTCATGATTTCTTATTTCAAAGTTTTTATTTGAATTTGATTGAACGAAAGAAAAATAATTATCTAATGCAAGCACAAGTTCTCTAGCGGCTTTAGCAGTTTGGTATGAATCACGAGTTTCTCTTTTTTTCTCTTCCCTTGATGATATAAAGTTTATAATTTCTTTGGTAATGTTTTCATTAATTTCATATTCATTATCTTTTAAAAGAAATTTCAACCGTGCAATATAACTGTTGGCTGTTCCCGGAGCTATTTTTACATCATTAATTAAATATTCTTTAAAATGATCCCTTATTTTTATAAAATCTACATTCATTTTGCTATTATTATAAATTTTAATTTTCTACTTCAACGACACCAAATTTGCAAACAACCGATAAGCACCCGAAACACCCATCGGCATTTCACGGAAAAAAGAATAACCGGTATAAACATACCAACCTTTACCGTATTGTGCTACAAGTAAGCCGCCGTTTTCCGGTTTTTCATCTACATCATTGCAACTTAAAACGGCATCGTAGTTTTTATCCCATTCACTCGCGAAATACAAACCGCGTTCTTGCACCCAACCGTCAAAATCTTTTTGTGTGATTTTATTGGGCGTGTTTAAAACCGGATGTTCGGGTTTTAAAAAACGCACGGTTGCATCTTCTTCCGTCGTTCTGCCGCGACCGAGTTTAAACGGATA
>JAYTIA010000071.1:0-6404 GCA_043732145.1 Saprospiraceae bacterium | reverse complement strand
TTCGTGTCGGCGACCGTTTGCGGATAAAAGATTTGTACAACGGCATTGTCGAAGATATAACATTAAGACACACCGTTATTCGAGATTTTGAAAACCGGCGCGTTATCATTCCTAATTCTGTGATGGCGAGCGAAATTATTGTGAACGCGAATTATGAAGACGATTCGGTCTGCAAGTTTGTTGAAATAGGTGTTGCTTTAGATTCTGATTCAGAACGTGCTAAACAAATTATGATGGAGGAAATCGGTGCCCATCGTTTTTTTTACGATAAACGCACGTTGGAACAAATAGGAGAAAATATAAACAAAGTCACGGTACGTGTCATCAGAATTACAGATTTTGCTTTGATATTGCGCGGTTATGCTTGGGCGTATAATGCTCCGGATGGATTTGTAATGTATTGTGATTTGCTGGAAAGTATTAAGGTACGTTTTGATGAGGCAAATATATCATTCCCATACCCGATTATATTGTCGGGAAAACGATACACCAATTCAACGAATGAAGAACTCTGATTTTAGAAACTAACTTCTTTGAAAAAAATTGTAATCATATCTCCCGCTTATCCTTTGCGCGGCGGCATAGCCGCATCGGGTGAACGTTTAGCGCAAGCATTTCAAGAAGCAGGTGATGACGTTGAAATTTTTTCATTCAGCTTGCAGTATCCGGCATTTTTATTTCCGGGTAAAACGCAATTTTCCGACGATGCACCGCCGAATGATTTAAAAATTCACACGACAATTAACTCTATTGAGCCTTTTTCTTGGTTCGATACGGCGCGAAAAATAATTACTTTTCAACCCGATATTATCGTGTGCCGATTCTGGTTGCCGTTTATGTCACCAAGTACCGGTACGATATTACGGCGCGTGAAAAAAAAATTGCCGATTGTTTCGGTTGTCGGATTGATAGATAACATCATTCCGCATGAAAAACATTTCGGCGATAAATTTTTGGCGCAGTATTTCGCTAATGCGTGTGATAGTTTCGTTGTGATGAGTCGGTCGGTAGAAAAAGAAATGGCTTTATTTACAAAAAAAAAAGTCGTTTATATACCTCATCCGATTTATGATACTTACGGCGAGAAAATTTTGCGCGGTGCAGCATTGCAACATCTCAACTTGTTGCCGGAAAAAAAATACATTTTATTTTTCGGTTTTGTCCGGAAGTACAAAGGATTAGATATTTTGTTGGAAGCTATGACGCATCCGGAAGTGCGCACGTTAAACCTAACGCTTTTGGTGGCAGGTGAATTTTATGAAGATGAACAAACTTACCGAGATTACATTTCTGTCCATCAACTCGCCGAAAATGTGATTATAAAATCCGATTTTATTCCTTCTGATGATGTAAAATATTATTTCGGTGCTGCCGATGTCGTTGTTCAACCGTACAGGACGGCAACGCAAAGCGGTATTTCGCAAATGGCATATCATTTTGAAACGCCGATGATTGTAACAAATGTTGGCGGACTTTCGGAAATTGTACCGAACGGTAAAGTCGGCTTTGTAGTTGAACCGACACCAAACGCAATTGCTCAAGCAATAATTCGATTTTATAAAACGGATAGAAATTTTTTCGTAGAAGGTGTTGCTGATGAAAAAAAACGTTTTTCTTGGAGCAGTATGGTGAAAGCAATGAAGATGGACAATGATTTAATTGACAGTTGACAATTGACAGTTGACAATGCTTGTAAAATAATTAGTCGATGTCAATTGTCAATTGTCAATTAAATCATTATTTATAGCCAAAATATTTCAACGATTTATCATCATCGCGCCAATTGTCGCGCACTTTTACCGTTAATTCTAAATGTACTTTTTTTTCTAAAAATTTTTCAATCGCTACCCTCGAATCCATACCTAATTTTTTAATCGCGTTGCCATCTTTACCCAATAAAATCATTTTTTGCGTTTCTCTGGCTATATAAATGGTGGCAGAAATTCGCGCAATGGCTTCACCGGCTTTGGTTGTCGCATCTTTAAAACCATCTACGTTCACTTCAGCTGCATAAGGAATTTCTTCTCGATAGTTCAATAAAATTTTTTCTCTGATAATTTCTCCGACAAAAAACCTTTCCGTTCGGTCTGTGAGTTGATCTTCCGGATAATACGGCGGACCTAAAGGTAATTTTTCTTTCAAAGCATCAAGTAAATATCCGAACCCGCGTTCTTTGAGTGCCGAAATTTTAAAAACATAAGCAAAAGTCGCCAATTCGCGCATCAATTTTTCTTGCTCAAAAATTTGCGTTTCATTAAACATATCAGTTTTATTGATGAGCAAAATCTTCGGGCATTCGGCTTCTTGCAAGCGTTTGATAAATGAATCATCTGCCGGAAAAATTTCGCCCGGCACCGTCACAAACAACATCACGTCCGCATCTTCAAAACTTTGAGCAATATAATCATTCATAGCTTCGTGCATTTTATATGCCGGTTCGCGCACATAACCGGGTGTATCGCTGAAAACGATTTGAAAATCTTCACCGCTCAAAACGCCAAAAATCCGATGGCGCGTTGTTTGGGGTTTGTGCGTTACTATACTCATATTTTCTCCGACAAGCGCATTCATCAAAGTTGATTTACCGACATTCGGTCTGCCAATGATGTTCACAAAACCGGATTTAAAATGCTCATTAACTGTCATGGTTGAAAATTTATGATGTAAAGGTAGATAATTCTTAATTCTTAATTGTCTTTATTTCCCGATGCAATTAAATTACGTACTTCGACGTTTTTTGAAAAACCTTTTTATAATGATGAAATCCTTTCTTTTTATTAGCGCATTTATTGTGCGCGTCGGATTTGTGTCGGCACAAACGGATGCAACACCGGCAACCACTTATACGACACGCAGTGCTTTCGGTATCAGAAGCACGGAAAAGTTGGAGCAATATCTGAAAATCGTTGAAGGTGTAGGCTCTTCTGCAAAAGATATTTTGGCAGAGCAAAGTTTGAAATCATATATGATGCCGCCGCGAAAAAATAGTAATATCAAACATTCCGGAGAATATGCGTTGGCGGCTTGCTTCGAATATTATGCTAATTTGAACAGTAATTATAAAGATAATCTTTCACCGGATTATTTGAGTTTGAATGTTAATTCAAGTAATATTGAGGACGATTTATCTTTTTTAGCGAACACGGGCACTGTTTCAGCTTCCGTTTTTCCTTTCGATTCGCCGAGTATTACGCCCGGCGTTAATTCTGCGATGAAATATAAAATAAAAAATTTCATGCAGCTTTTTCAATCAACGACCAATCCGCAACAAAAAATTTATGACCTCCGCAAAGCCATTATGCGCGGACATCCGATTACGGTAGAGTTGCGCATTACGCAAGATTTTCAAACGCTGCAACAAACTAAATTTTGGAATTTCAAGAACGGCGATAAAAATTTTATCGGCACAAAATATCTTGTCGTCGTTGGTTATGATGATGAACGCAAAGCTGTCGAGCTTCTAAATTCTTCCGGACGTGAATGGGGAAACGGCGGATATATTTGGATAAGTTATGACGATTTCGGCGATTTGGCGATGAACGGTTATGTTTTGATGTTGTAACTTTGCGAAAAAAATCATGCCCGAAACAGAAATAAGAATTCTCCCGCTCGAAATAAATGATTTGTCGGCAATAAAAACTAAAGCGGCAGAAAAATTGGGCATTGATACAACGGATATTAAAGACATAAAAATTTTGCGTCGCTCGCTTGATGCGCGTGGTAAAATACCGATTTATCAATTGCGCGTTGCCGTTGCAACCGATGCCGCATTTTCGCCGGAAGCTCCTCTCCTATCCGAATTAAAAAATGTGGAAAATGCGCCGCGAGTTTTAATTATTGGTGCCGGTCCTGCCGGTTATTTTGCAGCATTGGAATTAATTAGTTTGGGATTAAAACCAATTGTCATCGAACGCGGTAAAGATGCGCGTACACGTCGGCGCGATTTGAAAGCAATTCAGCAATTCGGAATCGTTGACCCGAACTCCAATTATTGTTTCGGCGAAGGGGGTGCCGGCACATACAGCGACGGAAAACTTTACACGCGCAGTCACAAACGCGGCTCAATAGAAAAAACACTGCGTCTGTTGGTCGAACACGGCGCACCGACGGATATTCTCATTGATGCGCACCCGCATATCGGCTCCAATAAATTGCCGTTGGTGGTGCAGAATATGCGCGAAACAATTTTGAAACACGGCGGCGAAGTGCATTTCGGTGCGTGTGTGACGGATTTTATTTTAAAAAATCAATCAATTATCGGCGTGACGGTGAATAACGAAAAGGAATACTTCGGTGGGTCAACTATAATTGCTACCGGACATTCGGCGCGAGATATTTACGCTTTGTTTCAAAGAAAAAATATTTTAACCGAAGCAAAACCTTTCGCACTCGGTGTACGCATCGAACATCCGCAACCGCTTATCAATGAGATTCAATACAATGGTAAAGAAAAAAACGATGTTTTACCGGCAGCGAGTTATAGTTTGGTGTGTCAAGTGCAAGAACGTGGTGTGTTCAGTTTTTGTATGTGTCCGGGCGGATTAGTGGTGCCGGCAGCAACAGCACCCGGCGAAATTGTTGTAAATGGTATGAGTATGAGTCGCCGCGATTCACCATTTGCTAATTCCGGAACTGTTGTGGCTGTTGAGTTGGAAGATATTAAAAGGTATTGGGGATTGGGGATTGGGCCTAAACAAGAACTAATTCATAATACTCAACTCCCAATACCCGATACTCACCTTACTTTAAATTTTCAACGCCACGTCGAACAAACGATGTTTAATGCCGGTGATGGTTCGCAAAAAGCACCGGCACAACGTTTGACAGATTTTGTGTCGCGAAAAAAATCAGGTATACTGCCCGATACGTCCTATATTCCCGGTATTTTCAGTACAGAACTTAATCGCCTGTTGCCTAATTTTATTTATGACAGATTGCGCGAAGGCGTTATTCAATTCGGAAAAATGATGCGCGGTTATTTCACTGAAGAAGCCGTTGTGATAGGTACGGAAAGTCGCACTTCCTCACCTATTCGTATTCCGCGTGATACAATTACGCTCATGCATCCCGAAATAAAAAATTTATTCCCATGCGGCGAAGGTGCGGGTTACGCCGGCGGAATTATTTCTGCGGCTATGGATGGTCAAAATGTTGCGCAAGCAGTTTTGAACAATAAATCATTTTAACTTCATATCATTTTTCGCAATTGAGGAAGCGATACTCGAATCATTGCAACGCGAAAAAACATTATCGCCATTTTGATAAAAATTTTCCGGTAGAAAAACGATGACATTTATTGTGGCTTTAATGACGCGCCCATCTTTTAAACCAATTTCATTTTGAACTGCTTTTTTGGGCGTGAAAGATACACCAAAAGCGGCAGGAGTAAATAAGGCATTATATTCACCTTCTTTAATAAGAAAATCCAGTAATTGAAAGTTTCCGTTATTCCAAGTAACAAAAGTTTCAATCATCGCTCTTTGGCTCGAAGTCGTACGGTATTCGACTTTACATGGAAAATCAAATTTCAAAGTGCTGATTTCATCTTTTACGTCAAACGTTTGATAAAAATTTTTCTGAATCTGCTGACTAAAACTCCGGTAGCATATCAATAATAGTAGTGTTGCAATAAGTAAATATTTTTTCATAAAAAGCGTGGTTAATTAAGTAGTTGGCGGATATTTAAAGATAAGGCAAAATTACATATTTTTTTCGTTTTGTAAATACCGTAAAAACTGTATTTGACTATGCAAAAAAATAAATAAATAATTATATGCTTTCTCTCCGACTAACCAAATTACTGACTTACTAACCTATCGAGCAATTAACTACCTAACCAGCCAACCATTCCAACTAATTCATCATTGCCAAAAAATCATCGAATAAATATTGTGCGTCGTGCGGACCGGGGGATGCTTCCGGATGATATTGAACGGAAAATATCGGTTTGTTTTTTACGCGAATACCTTCAATCGTATCGTCATTCAAATTAATGTGGGTTACATCAATGGTGTCCGATTTAGCACGTACTACATTCGGGTCAACTCCGAAACCGTGATTTTGACTTGTAACTTCACATTTCCCAGTAACGATATTAAGTATCGGATGATTGATACCGCGATGTCCGTTGTGCATTTTGTAGGTCGGAATATCGAGTGCTAATGCCAATAATTGATGACCGAGACAAATACCGAATAAAGGTTTTTCTGTTGCCAATATTTTTTTTACCGTTGTGACTGCATAATCCATTGCTCCGGGATCGCCTGGACCATTCGATAAAAAATAACCATCGGGATTAAATTTTTCTATCTCTTCAAAAGATGCTTTTGCCGGAAAAACTTTTACGTAACACCCGCGCTCCGAAAAATTTTTCAGAATAGAGCGTTTAATACCGAAATCGAGTG
>JAYTIA010000070.1:0-6406 GCA_043732145.1 Saprospiraceae bacterium | reverse complement strand
CAAGCATAAATAATACTTGTGGTGCGGGGAATATTGAAATGACGATGAATTTTATGGATTACGTGAATGACGCTTGTATGTACATGTTTTCGGAAGGACAAAAAGCGCGTATGTTGGCACAATTTCAACCCGGAATGCCGCGTGCGGGTTTTTTAAATCCTACGGCTTGTAATATACCGACTGTTCAAAATAGTTGTACAGATAATTACGAACCTAACAATGTGCGTTTTAATGCTGCCGACATTACCGGTAAATCGGAAATTATCGGCAAAATAAGTTCAAAAACGGATAGAGATTGGTACACTTTTAAACCGGGTAATACTTCGCAAAATCAAATTTTACTCACAAATTTACCTTTTGATTATGATTTAAAACTTTACGACAGCAACGGGCATTTCGTTAAATCATCGGAAAATATGGGACGCAGTGATGAATTTATTTATTTTACACCGAACTCGGTGAATGATGTTTATTTAGTTCAAGTGTATGGTTACAACGGTAATTTCGATGATAATAGTTGTTACAAGTTGAAAATAAAAACGAAAGAAAGTACTTTCTTTCCTATTCTAGCGGAAAATATCCAGTCAAAATCTTTCATTCAGAATGAAATTTCGAAAGGGGTTAAAGTTTTTCCAAATCCGGCAACCGATAATTTTATTTTAGAATTATCACCGGAAAAAGAAGAAATGTTGCAAATAACTCTTTATGATTTGACGGGTAAAATTTGGCTACAACAAACTTCGGAAGTCTCCAAAACAAATAATCGTTTACTAATTAATACGCACAAGTTGCCCACAGGTATTTATATAATTAATGTGCCGCAAAAAGAATCGAGTAGTTTTGGAAAAATAATTATAAATCGATAATAGACAATGGACAATGGACAATGGACAATGGACAATGGACAATTAAAAAAAATAAAAATCTTTTTTTGAAAATCTTTTTTTGAAAATCTTTTTTTGAAAATCTTTTTTTGAAAATCTTTTTTGAAAATCTTTTTTGAAAAAATAAAAATGCGTGAAGGAAATAAATTTCTTCACGCATTTTTATTTTTTAACTGTCAGTTGTCAATTGTTAACTGTCAATTTATTAAAACCCTTCGGCATCATCGTCGCTTCTGCCGTCAGCTGCACCTTGAAGTGTGCCGTCGGAATTTACGAGAATAGCTTCAACCAAACCTATATAAGAACGTTCCATTATTTTATGTCCTTTTTTTTCTAATTGCTCTTTCACGTCGCCAACCAAACCTTTTTTCTCAAACATGACGACATCAGGCATCCACTGCGAATGAAAACGCGGTGCTTGTACGGCATCGGACATATTCATTTTGTAATCAATCACATTGGTAATCACTTGAAAAACAGATGTGATAATCGTCGTACCGCCCGGCGTCCCTACTACCATAAACAATTTACCGTTTTTTGCGACAATCGTCGGTGTCATGCTACTCAACGGATGTTTCAAAGGTTGAATCGAATTGGCTTCTCCGCCAATCGCACCGTACATATTCGGCACACCCGGTTTCACGCTAAAATCGTCCATTTCATTATTTAAAATAAATCCGGCACCGGCGACAACCGTTCTGCAACCGTAATTATCGTTGAGAGTAGTTGTGATACTCGTTGCGTTGCCTTGTGCATCAACGATGCTGATGTGAGTAGTTTGCTCGCTTTGCGCCGCAATACTGCCGGCTTTAATTTGTTTACTCGAAGTGGCTTTGTTCGGGTCAAAATCCATCATGCGCGTACGCAAATAATTTTTGTCGAGCAATTGATTTTGCGGTACCTTAAAAAATTCCGGATCGCCAAGATATTCAGCGCGGTCTGCATAAACGCGCCGTTCCGATTCGACAATCAAGTGCATACTTTCCGGTGAATGAAACGGAAAAGTATTAAGTTTTTTATCTTCACTGATTGAAAGTAGTTGCATCAGTGCGATACCGCCACTAGAAGGCGGCGGCATACCGATAATATCGTAACCGCGATATTGTCCGATAAGCGGTTTGCGCCAGACGGAAGTATAATTTTTTAAATCGGCGAGCGTGATGATACCGCCACCTTTTTTCATTTCAGCAACAATCAAGTCTGCCGTTTCACCTTCATAAAAACCGGCGATACCTTTATCGCGTACATGCATCAAAACTTTCGCTAAATCTTTTTGAATTAAAATATCACCCGTTTGCCAAATTTTTCCATCCACTTTTATAAAATCGGATGAACCGGAGCTGAATTTCTTTAATGTCGTTTTCATTTCATTCAAACGTTGCGCTTCAGATTCCGTTATTGTAAAACCGGTATTCGCTAAATCAATCGCCGGTTGTACGAGTTTTTTCCAATTTTTGAGTTTAGAATATTTTTCAAACATTCTGTAACAACCTTCAATAGTTCCCGGTACACCGGCAGCTAATGGTCCGCGCGTGCTTTTATCGGTAATAACGTTTCCTTTATCATCTAAATACATATCGCGTGATGCGCCGGAAGGTGCGCGTTCTCTGAAATCCAAAGTATTTATTTCTTTACCGTCACCACTTCTGTAAACCAAAAAACCACCGCCGCCAATATTGCCCGCACGCGGATATACGACCGCTAACGCCAATTGAACTGCAACTGAAGCATCAATCGCATTGCCGCCTTGTTTCATAATTTCTACACCGACTTTAGCAGCAATCGGATGCGCGCACGCCACCACCGCTTTTTTGGCATTAATAGATTTTTGTGGCGCAGTTGTAACAACCGGCTTTAATACAACTGACTGCGTTTTACAAGCAGAAACTAAGAATAAAATCGTTATTAACGAAAGAAAAAAACGGTTTAGCATTCTGTGTGTACAATTATTGGTAAGCATAAAAAGAAATTTCAAAAAAAAATAAAAAAAAATCTATAATATTATAAATTAAAAAATATTAGGCATCTTTTTTGTTTATAAAAATATGTTTGGTTAATTATTTTCATGGTTAGGTTTATGCCGTCCGGTTTTGCAAAACTGAACGGCATTTTTTTTAGCGCAAAAATATAGAATAGTACGCGCGCATCAGAATCGTTTTAATACTTAGCTGCAAGATAAAACATTGGTGCAAAATTGAGAAGAAAACAGAAAAAATAAGCGGAAAACGCCAAAAATATACAAAATCAAATCTGAAAAAAAGTTGCCGATGCTCTTATACAGAACATCGGCAACTTATCGTTATTAATTAACAATTAATAACTAACCATTATTTAGTTTACTTTAAACTCACCGCTCGCTCTCAAGTCAATGCTTTCGCTGATCACCATGTTCGGCGTACCGCTGCCTACACCGAAATCTTTGCGATTGACAGTACCTGTTGCTTTAAAGCCGGCTAATTTTTTTCCGTCACGACCTGTCGCTGCACCCAAATAGGTTAAATCCAGAGTAACCGGTTTAGTTACGCCTTTAAGCGTTAAGTCACCTGCTAAAGTAAATTTTTTGTCGGCAGTTTTAGTGATTTTCGTACTTTTGAAAGTCATCGTAGGAAATTTTTCCACATTGAACATGTCTTCTTTTTTTAAGTGACCGTCACGTCCGCCGTTATTTGTCGTTATAGCAGTCATGTCAGCTGTTAATTCAAAAACTGCATCAGAAAAATCTTCTTTTGAAGAAGTAATTTTTGCATCAAAACTATTAAACGACCCGTCCACTTCAGAGATACTCATGTGAGTTATAGTGAAAGCCAATTTAGAATGCGCTTTATCGGCAGTCCAAACTTGTTGTGCAAAAGCTGCACTTGTCATAATGATGGCTAAAGCCAATACTGTCAATTTTTTCATTGTAAAAAAAAGTTAGAATTAAAAATATAAAAAATAGAAAATAAATAAAATTAGTAAATACTCAAGCTAATAATTTTCAGACTGTTAGACGAAGAAAATAAATTTAGAGACAAAAAAAATTTACAAATCATTCAATTTTATTAATCATCTTCGAGTCTTAAACATCATCGTAAAAAGAAAAGATAATCTAATCAACGAATGACTATAAAAAATATTCTACAAAGAAAAGTTAAATCCTATTAACATACTCGAACAAATAGACAATTCGGCATTTCTATTCGACGTTTCAGTTTAATAAAAGTGCAATAAGTAATATAGTTTTTCTACTCAAAAATAATTTTTTTAATGCCCCAAATTTCTCCTGACCGGCACATTTTCTTCGGGTAGTTGAGTACGATGAATTAATAGCGTTGCTAATGCTGCAATAAGTAAAAAAACACCGGCAAAACTTATGGCATTGCCCGGATCATTATTCAAAAAATGTTTTAAAATATATCCGAAAGTAAGATTTTGTAGCAACATCGGAATGACAATCAGCATATTGATGATGCCCATATATACACCATATTTTTCTTTCGGAATACTGCCGACAACCATTAAATAAGGCACACCCATCATACTCGCCCAAGCAATACCAAAACCGGTCATAGGCGCAAAGAGTAAGTATTTGTTTTCAATGTGCGGAAAAATTAATAAGCCGATACCTGCCAATACCAGACAAATAAAGTGAACACGTTTCGGACTAAATTTATTTGTCAATCCAACCAACGCGAATGCCGATAAAAAAGTAACGATATTGTACCAACCATTTACCAAGCCTGTCCAACCGACTGCTTCTTCAAATAACTGTTTATTAGCGTCGGGCGTTGTGTGCCATACAGACTTTGCAATACTTGTTGCGGCGTTTTGCCAATAACAAAATAAAGCATACCACTGAAAAAGATAAACGAGTGCCAATTGCCACATCACTTTGGGCATATATTTTATGGCTTGCACGATTTCAATAAACGGTGCGCCAATACCTTTCGGATGCGTTTTCAATTCGGCTAATTCTTCGGCTGTCGGCGGAATTTCGGGCGTAGTTTTCATAGACCACCACACCGAAGCAATAGAACAAAACGAACCGAGAAAGAAAGAACCGTAAACCCAAAGCGGAATTTTTCCGGTACCTTGAGGAAAATATTTTTGAAAAAAGAACAAAGAAAGATTCGCTAAAGTGATACCGAGTCCTGTAAAAAAACTTTGCGATAAAAAACCGGTAGCGTGCTGGTTAGCCGGCAATTTATCGGCAATAAAAGCGCGATACGGCTCCATAGCCGTGTTATTTCCAGCATCTAAAAGCCATAAAAAACCTGCTGCCATCCAAAGCGAACTGCTGAACGGAAAGAAAAACAGAGTTATACTGCACACCAAAGCACCGATAAAAAAATATGGTTTGCGTCTGCCCCAACGCGGATGCCAAGTTTTGTCGCTCAATGCACCGATAATAGGTTGCAACAATAAACCCGTCATCGGACCGGCAAGATTTAAAATCGGGAGTTGATCCGGACTTGCACCCAAAAAATCATAAATCGGATTCACTGCGCTCTGTTGCAAACCAAAACTGTATTGAATGCCGAAAAAACCGACATTCATATTTATAATTTGACTGAAACTTAACTGCGGTTTCACTACTGACATAGGTCGGTTGGTTGAATTAAATGAAATAAAAGTAAAGATGTTAAATTCATCGATTACTTTGATTATTTAATTCATTTTTTTTCAAAAATTTTTATGTTTTGTTTTTTCAAAAAAAAATTATTGCCGGATAAAGTTTTACAATGATAAATAGACGCTCAAACTCCGGCGAATATTACAGCATTTTTTAAACTTTAAGACCGGATATGTCTTTATTTTTTTTACTTTTTATTTGTTTTTCAAAAAAAAAACTATCTTGCCTCCTTAAAAAATCAACTTATGGCATCTCTCTCTCCGACATTGATTTTATCACTCATTGTTTGTTATTTTTTATTTTTAATCGGTGTGGCATACATAACTGCACGCGGAGCCGATAATTCAAGTTTTTTTTCTGCGAATAAACAATCGCCTTGGTGGCTGATTGCAATCGGCATGATTGGCACTTCTATTTCGGGCGTCACATTTATTAGTGTACCCGGCTACGTCAATTCGTCAGCGATGAGTTATATGCAAGTCGTGTTGGGCTATTTAGTCGGCTACTTAACCATTGCTTTGGTTTTGCTGCCGATGTATTATAAAATGAATTTAGTGTCCATTTATACTTATTTAGAACGGCGATTTGGTTCAACAGCTTATAAAACAGGTTCCGCTTTTTTTATTTTAAGTCGCGTGATGGGTTCATCACTACGATTGTTTTTGATGTCGAAAGTGGTGCATACTTTCGTGATTGAACCGCTTTTTGGTTTACCTTTTTGGGTAACAGTGTTTGTGACGATATTATTAATTTGGTCTTATACTTATAAGGGCGGTGTAAAAACAATTATTTGGACAGATACTTTTCAAACTTTGTTTCTTGTTACGTCCCTTTTAATGACCATTTATTTGCTCGGCAATCGGATGCACCTCAATATCGGCGAACTAATTTCCACGGTTAAAAATGATGC
>JAYTIA010000069.1:0-6416 GCA_043732145.1 Saprospiraceae bacterium | reverse complement strand
AAAGCATTATTGTTAAACAATAAAGATTCGCTATTTAATGTACTAATTGATATCGGATTTATTTATGAAGACAATGGTTTATATCCGGAAGCTGTAACTGCTTATGAAAAAACATTCGAATTAGCAAAGTCTATGCCTGACAGTATGCAACAGTTTGTGCTGAATGATTTGGCAATAGCTAACCGCAAAGCAAAAAATTATCGCGCCTCCTACGGTTATTATGACAGACTTTTAGAAATGGCACAAAAAAGTGGAAAAAAAAAAGAATTAGCGGAAGTCTATCACGGTCTCGGACGATTATATAGGGAGGGTAATGTGTATGATAAAGCCATAGATAATTATTTAAAATCCTTGAATTATTCGGTTATAGATAATGATACAAACGATATTGTCAGTTCTCATAATGATTTAGCCGATGCTTATTTAAGAGCGCAATATTTTGATAAAGCACGCACGCACATAGAAAAATCATACACTTTGGCACAATTACATAGCAGCAGCCATCCGCGAGATGAAGAAATAAATTTTAAATTAGCAAGTACGTTGGCTAATTATGGCGATATTTTAAGTGCTTTAAAAGATTATGACAATGCTTTAAAAAAATATGAAGCGGCGCTTCTGATTTACCAAACCGGTAATTCAAAAATACGCATCACTCATATTTTACTCAAATTAGCCGGCTTATATCGAGAACAAAAACAGTTTGACAAAGCTGCCCGCAAATTTAAAGAATGTGCTATTAATGAAATGCACTTTGCAGCCGATGATCGCGTCGAGTTTCATTTTCAGTTGGGCAGTATGTATCAATTACAAGGAAAAACGCCCGCAGCCGAACAAGAATACCTAAAATGTCTGAACTTAGCACAAAAAAACGAATTTAAGGATTTTGCGCAACAAGCTAATTATAAACTTTTCTTGATTGCTTTTGACAGAAAAGACAATGGAAATGCTATTAAATACCTGACAGCTTCCAATTCATTACGTGATACGCTTTTCAATATTGATAAATCGCGTCACATTGCGGAAATGGAATTGAAGTACGATGCCGAAAAACGCGAAAATGATATTCGTTCTTACAAACTGCGCGAAAACAGATTCGTTTTAGTGAGCGGTGCTTTTGTCTTTATGCTCGTGGTTTTATTTTTAGGCTTAATCATTCAAATGCGCGGCAGAAATTATCAATCCTTAAAAATAAAAAATGAAGAAATTGAACGCCAAAATAAAAAATTAGAAGAGTCGAATGAAATACTTACGCAATTCGCTTACGTTGCCGCACACGATTTGAAAGAACCTTTGCGCAGTATCGGCAGTTATATCGGTTTGCTGCAAATGAAATATGCCAAGGATTTGCCGCCCGACGCAAAAGATTATATGCAATTCATCAACGCCGGCGTAAAACGCATGTACAATTTGCTCACCGATTTATTGGAACTTTCGCAAATTATCTCCACCCAAGCCGGTGCCGAAGTCGTGCGTCCGGAAGAAGTAATTGAAGATGTGAAAGCGAATTTGCGCAACGCCATTGAAATGAAAAATGCCGTCATCGAATACAATCCGGATATGCCGAGTGTACGGATGAATAAATTACATTTGATGCAGTTGTTTCAAAATCTCATCGGCAATGCTTTGAAGTTTACAACGCTTCAGCCTGTAATAACCGTTCACGGAAAACAACACGAACACCATATTGTACTCAGCGTAAAAGATAACGGTATCGGCATCAAAAAAGAATTTGGCGGTAAAATTTTTGTCCTCTTTCAACAACTCAATAAAAAAGGTTTGTTCGACGGTACGGGTATCGGTTTAACTATTTGCAAAAACATTGTAGAAAAATACAATGGCACCATTTGGTTCGATTCTGTTGAAGGTGAAGGCACTACTTTTTTTATAAGTATTCCGACTTAAGTTTAATGATGAATGCTGAATGATGTATGAATATCTTGTTGCGAAAGACTTTCGCGGGCAAAATTTTCATGTAATACTTTTTCGGTCGTCAAAGATTTTTTGCCGGTTCCAAAACAAACAAAGCAGCCTCTTTCGTTACGGAAGGAAAATCATCTAAAAATTCCGCAAGACTTTCTCCACCTTCAATATAATCAAAAAGGTTTTTTATTGGCACCCGTGTTCCCATAAAAACCGGCGTACCGCTCATTATTTCTTTATTAATACTCACTTGACCGTAAAGCATAAAATATTTTTGAGGCAAAGTTAAATATTCTTAAATAAAATTGTAATTTTTATTTGGCGTGCATATTTGAGTTTTAAATAAAAGAACGCGTTTACTCGCATAGGAGACGCTCGGATAGTGCGTAAAAAATCTAAAGATTTTCACGAGCGTTTGAGTTTTTTGAAGAGTGTGTCATACTTTTTGCGAGTGGGGAACACCTATAGCGAACCGATGTATTAAAGACTAATAATTTCCTTTATCAGTTCTTTTCGAGCATAAAATGCTCGGCTCGTAGAACCATGTCCGGCACCTTTTGTTCTGGCTTGAATCCATTTGCCGTCTTTACCGGTCAATTTTTCAAAACCTTGGGTTTTCAATTTGTTTCGTATAAACTCGTAATCTGCTTCAATTTCTTGAATGAGTGTATCGTTTTCCAAAAAGTCAAATGATTGAACTTTTAATAATTCTGATTTTATATTGTGTTTTCCATTCCAAGAAACTGCACAATAAATCATTGATTTTAATTTTTCCCAGCAATGACTTTTATAAAATGGTGTATCAATTAATTTTTGCCGATTAATCATTGTAATTGCGAAAGTTTCTTTCGGTGTACATTTACCTTTTACTTGATAAAACGCGGTTGATTTTAGTTCAAAGCCCAAGCCATTTGGTGCTTGTTTATTATCATTAGATAAACCGGCTAATCTTTCAAGCGTTTGTCCTTTCCAACCTTTATTTTGTTTGCCTTCTTTGTAAGTTGTAATTCCAAATTCAAGAGCTAATGCTGATAAATCTTGACCTATGAATTTTTCTAAATTTATAATTGCAATTACTCTTGTTACCATTATAATCGGTTAATAGCGTTATAAAACATTTCCCTTCCTAAGCCTGACCAATAAGTAATATCTTGTTCAATAAAAAACCATCTAATTAATTTTAGAGATAACTCATAAGATTGTCCTGACACAAGTAAACCACTTGTAAATTGAATAGTATTCTCGAAAAGATTTGAATTATATATCTCAGTTACGGCACGTAAAAAACTAATCCACTCTTGAGAAGTCATTAGATTCTTTTTCTTAGAAAGATCGTGTAGAATGAATTTATGGTCAGGTGGTCTATCATTATTATTATTCCATAGGTAGGCATTTTCAGCATAAATAATAAAATCACATCCTTTATTTAATCTGCCAGGTCTTTCTAAATAAATTTTAGAATTATTATCAAAGTCTTCAACAAAATATCTGTATTTAGTTTGAGGACTTTCTAAAATCCATTGTCTTAAAAGAAAATCTCGAATAGCAGATTTCTCTGTAAATTGTTCGACACTCGGCAAGTTTATAATTACCGAATTATCTATTCTTACTGCCATTATTCAAAAAGTGTTTTATTTGTTTTTAAAGCTTCGTAGCGTTTAATGGTCAAATCAATATATTCTTTGTTTAAATCACAACCGATGTATTTTCGTCCACCAATTATTACTGATGCAATACCGGTAGTGCCACCGCCATTAAACGGATCAAAAATTATGTCGTCCGGTTTAGTTGAGGCTTTTACAATTCTTTTTAATAATGCTAATGGTTTTTGTGTTGGATGTTTACCAAATATTTTTTCACTTGGAGGAGGTGTAGGTATGCTCCAAACACTTCGCATTTGCAAATCAGGTTTTTTAATATTATCTTCAGGAAATTTGCCGTTTTTCATTGCTTCGTAGTCAAAGTAGTGTTTAGCTTTTTTATCTTTCCTCGCCCACAAAACAGTTTCCTGTGAAGCAGTAAAAAATCTGCAACTTAAATTTGGTGAAGCATTGGGCTTGAACCAAGAAATATCATTGAGTAAATGAAAGCCAAGTTTTTGAAGCAGAAAACCGCACTGATAAATAGAATGATAAGTTCCGCTTATCCAAATAGTTCCTTCCGGTTTTAAAATGCGTTTACATTCACTAATCCAAGTTTCGTGAAACTCGAAATCATCATCAAAGCCGTTAGACTTATCCCACTTACCTTTATTTACACTTACCATTCTTCCGTTTTGGCAAGTAAAACCGTCGTTGGAAAGCATATATGGTGGATCTGCAAAAATCATATCAACATAATTATCAGGAAAACGACTCATTACTTCTAAACTATCATCGTTATAGAGGGCAAAATCATCTGTCTTATAGATTGGCTTAATACTGCGTTGAATTCCATTTTTTGAAATATAACCCACCAAGTCTTCAAGAACCAAGTTTTCTATTTTAAAATCGTTTTCCATTTAAAATTATCAAATTGCGAGCAAATAAATTTTCCAACAAAGATATAAAATCTATTGAGTTTTTCAGCTTTGAATTTTCGATTTTCGATTTTAAAAAATTCCAAAAAAAACTTGTACGAAAAAAAAATTCGAAAATGTTTTCAAAAAAAATTTCAAAAATATTTTTCAAAAAAAAATTGTGCGAAAAAAATTTCAAAAACGTTTTCAAAAAAAAATCCAAAATCCAAAACCTAAAATCCAAAATCCAATTCACACTGCCGAAAATAATTCCGCCCATTTATTGCCGTCCGGCACACCGAGACCGGTACAGGCATCCCAACCGACTTGCGCGGTGAAACCTTTTTTTGAAAGCGTGGTGATATTGTCGCCTTGTGTGATGTCTCTAAAAATTTCGGGATGCGCATATATAATCGGATGAATGAACCCGACGGGTGTACTGCTTACTTGATTCAATAAAGCGATGAGTCCGGCGACAAGTGGTGCAACAGCACTGGTTCCGCCGATAATATAATTACCGCCATCAATTAAAATGCGATAACCGGTGCGCGGATCTGCATCGCCGGCGACATCGGGCGTACCGCGTCCGACGAAGTTTGTTCCGGAGATGGAAGTCGGTACTCCTATATTTTTTTGATAATCCGGCAGAGGAAAAAAATCGCTCACGCCACCACCACCGGCAGAAGATGCGCTTTCATTCCAAACAGATTCAGAACTGATTTGATTATTCGCTGCAACAAGTTTTGTGCCGCCGCATGCCAACACATACGGACTCGAAGAAGGAAAATCTAAATGTACATTATCGTCAGTTGTAAAACCGTCGCTGCTGCCTTGATCGCCCGAAGCTGCACAAACTGTCACACCTAATAATCCGGCAGATTGAAACGCATCATTATAAGCATTGAGCGATTGCGTCGTCCAAGTATTTTCCGAACCGCCCCAACTTATGCTGATTACTGTCGGTTGATTCACATCGTCGTGAATAGCAGCGAGTATAGCGTTTAAAAAACCTTGATCGGTGTTTGGCGCGTAATACACAACAATTTTTGCCGACGGTGCAATACATCCCGCTACTTCAATATCCAACATAACTTCACCATCTGCACTGTTCGGGTCGCCAATCGGTTTGTTAACCGCACCGTCCACGCCGATTGAAATTACGGTAGGAACAGGTATATTTAATTGTGTAAAATAAGCGGTTAAATCTTTTTGTGTATGTCCGCCGTCCAATTCAATAACAGCGATACATTGTCCGGCACCATCAACGCCGACAGGAAAATTATACAGCGCGGCAATTTCGGTCGGATAGAATACCGTCGTATCCGGTGCCAAATCACGCGGTTGAAACGCGCCGGTTGAATCACCTGATTTTACCCCGCTTAAAATTTGAAAATGTGTATGCGCACTTAAACGCGTATCGAAACCGAAAATGCCTTCAATCATATCTTTTAAACTATTCGGTATATAGACATAACCGGTGCGTCCGCGAAATTTTTTACCCGTCGCATCGGTGTAGTGATACAATTGTACACCGAAAACGGCACAAATTTGTTCAGCGTGACCTTTTATTTGCACGGTGCGTTTACCGATATTAATGTGCGTTACCGTCAATGCGTGCTCAGCAGAAAAAGCTGTGACAGCATGAATATCCTTGTCGTCGGTTCCGAAAGTTGTCGCAAAATCTTTTCGAGACAGTTGCGCTGTTTTTCCGTTGGATTGAAGTGTTGCGGTCATTTCTTTTTTTCGACGCAGCAACAGCGTGAGTTCGATGATTTCATTTTTGCGCACCGGTTTTTGCTGAATGCCTTCAGGTGCTTGTTTGAAACTATCTTTAAGTGGTGACATACCTTTTGTCAGAACATTTGGGTTGTTTTTAGTTTTTGCCATTGGTGGTATTTTTTAGTGTGTTTACTATTTTCCTTTTTGATAATGATAGGCAGTGAGGGTTTTCGCAATAAAGCCGACAATTAATTTTTAGATAATTATTTATTGGTAC